>JBBUDY010000020.1:0-2484 GCA_038057055.1 Patescibacteria group bacterium
GAGTTATTATTCGCTAACGCAAGCAGGGTGGGGACTTTGAGGGGCGAGGGTGCTGATATGGCTCTGTTCCCTAGTATAAATGCTGGTATCTATTTGTCAACCCCTCGCACACGGAAGATTTTTCTCTCAAATTTGTAGTACTATATGCTCCGGTGAGGTTCCGCCAGATAACCACAGAGGTGTTCATCATGCTGAAAGTTGGTGATGGAATCACAATGACGTGCCCGGTGCCCAGTCAGGAAGGGCCGATGATTCCGGGAAATACACAGGGGACAGTGATTTGCAAAGTCCCCGGAAGCAACAACACATGGGAAGCTGCGTTTGCGATCGACGCGACACTCCCTTCGGGCCCAGAGCGCAGGATCATCGTGACCGCAATTGTGTCCGTGGATAACGTCCACCAAGCGGTTTTTACCTGACATGGGCCGCCTTCAAGAGGGGTCATCGCGTACGCGCGATGACCCCTATCTTTTTTTTTAAGAAGAAGTTGTCGTGGCAGTACCCCCAACATACGGAGAATTTTCAAGATAGAGAGAGTCAAAGAGTTCACGCATCACATCGACTGCCTTTTCGCCGGTCCCCTCCGGTCCGCGTTCAAGCACCACGGCAAATGCGTATTGCGGATGCTCGTAGGGGAAGAAGCCGACGAGCCACGAGTTGTCATATTGGTTGCGCGTGCCGGTCTGCGCGGTACCGGTCTTTGCCGCAACTTTTATATATGGGACATTTACTGCGCTTGCAAGCGCACTCGTCACACCCTGGCGCATCCCTTGTCGCACGACCGCAAGCGCTTCCGGATCAGCCGGAACCATAACAAAGTTCGGTACTTGATCAGCAAGTAATGTTGGGGTGAGAAGTTTTCCATCATTCGCCACCGCCGCAATGGCACGCGCCATTTGCACCGGTGTCGTCTGCACCGAGTACTGCCCTATCGCGGTGAAATAGGTATCACCGAGATACCACGGCTCATTAAACGTCTCTTGCTTCCACGCAGGATTCGGGATACGGCCGCTCGCTTCTCCTGACAATTCAATACCCGTTTTGCTTCCAAGCCCGAACTGCTTGTACCAATATTCAAGCCGGTCAATACCAAGTCCTTTCTGATTTTTGAAGCCACCACCAACCGTGTAGAAGAAAATGTCAGAGGACCAGGCAATCGCCCTGCGCACATCGACTAACCCGAGCGCTTTCCATCCCTTATAGATAAACTCCTCTCCGGGGTGATAGGGGTCCGGTATCGAGAGGAAGCCAGGGTCATCAATGATAGTGTTTGGTGTGATAATGCCATCGGTGAGTGCGCCTGAGGCGACAAGCGGCTTCACGACCGAGCCCGGCGCATATACCCCCTGTATCGCGTGGTCGAGAAATGGACGGCCGGGATTCTTGTTATATGAATCGATTATTTTCGTCGGTCCTCCACTCGACATCACGTTTGGGTCGTAGCTCGGATGAGAGACTATGGCGCGTACGGCGCCGCTCGACACATCCATAATGACGCCAGCGCCGGCAATAAAGTGTCCGGCAGTTGCGACATTTGAAATTGCGCGCGAGAAATGTCTTTGCAGGGTTGCATCGATAGCTAACTTCAGCATTCCTCCATTTTCAGCAGGGACAATCATTCCCTCAGATCGCACTCGCCCAAGCGCATCAGTCTCGGTGAGCAGGCTCCCATTCTTTCCGGCAAGAAGCGTGTCATATTCTGCTTCAAGTCCTGAAACGCCCGTGACGGTTGTGTCATAGTAGACCCCCTTCGCATCTTTCTTTGGATACGAGACATACCCGATAATCTGACTCAGCGAGGGAAAAGGGTAGTTGCGTATGATATGTCCATCATCGCTCACGACATTTTCAGCGACCACCACGCCGTTCATATCAACGATGACGCCGCGCGCCGCAAACAACGTTTTAACGGCGAGGCTGTTATGCGCACTTTCCGCGGCAAACGCTGCACCCTGCGTTACCTGAAGATTCCATGTGCGGACAATGAGAATGAAGAATAGGAGGAAAAGCACCGTCGTAAGGTAGAAAAAAGTTCCGTGCGAGAGTGGCTTCTCGAGTCGCCCTTCGAACCGTGCGCGGTCGAAGGCAGGCGCATTCGATGCATCAAGAAATATCTCATCCGGTGCAATCTCCGGGTCAAATCGCTTCTTTTGGCGCCACATCATTCTCCAATGATACTCGCACGGAGCTGACTGCGCACGAGAACGATGATGATTGACAAGACGAGTCCATACAGTGTGAAAAGGGGCATCCCAGCGCCCGGCGCATAATAGAGTGTATCTGCAAAAAGACCGGCGGCAACCGGCACAAGCGGTTCAAAAAATGCAGTGATACACACAAGCAAAGCGGAGAGTGGCCACGGAAAAAGCACAATCGACACAAACGTAGAGAAAGTAAGCAGAGCGTTGCGTATCATAAGCTCGTCGAAGTAGCTACAGAAAATAAATTGCGTACCTCCGCGCCGACATCGCGCAGCTGCACCCA
>JBBUDY010000021.1:0-1013 GCA_038057055.1 Patescibacteria group bacterium
CTGTAAGGAGCGGGTGAGCGAGTAGTCTCGTTCACAACGTCCGACCTGCCCGCTTCGCTTTGCGAAGCAAGGCGGGCGGGGTCAAAGACAAAACAAAGAGGTTTGATATCCTTTATTATGGCTCATCTCTACCACTTCGCCCGTTTAAATCGCACAGAGTTGCGCCTAACCCCGCGAGCTTTAAGCATTGCCCTCTTTACTGCGAGACGTTTTGCCGTTTTGGGAGAACGCGACTTTTTGTTCTTAATATCCTGATTTAATCTTTTTGCCATGCGCTCAATAGTACCTTATTTGGAACATTAAACCTACCTGTGGTGAGCTTGTCGAACCATCTCAAACTGAGTTTCTAAGTTTAATTAAATTCAGTTTCTTCTCTCGACGCCAACCTTTTAACTCTACCTCACGCTTTCGTGCGTCTTTTAGATTTGAAAACTTTTCAGAATATTTTAAAACTACTGGTCGGCGTATCTTTGTATAGTGAGCGCCTCGCTTCGAGTTATTATGCTCTTCTAATCTTTTATCAAGGTTGTTAGTACAACCTACGTAAAAAGATCTATCGGCGCATTCGAGAATATAAATAAAATGATCCATGTCCGAAAAGACGCTCTTCGAAGTAAAACTTCTCAGAGCCTTCTTCGCTCTTTACATATCAGTGCCGAAGGCCCTGAGGAGCGGAGCGACGAAGGGCTGCCGGACTTGGACTCGAACCAAGATACTGGGCTTCAAAGGCCCATGTCCTACCATTAGACGATCCGGCAATATTATTTTTCAATCTGTCCTACTCCCTCGAAAAACCTCGGGACTGCTGTTTGTGCTCAATCGCTACGCTCCTGAACAAACAGGGAGCATTAGACCTGCCTGCGCAGGCAGGCGATCCGGCAATGCTCCGCCAATTGCGGAAACTTATAACACTTAACATATAACAAATTACCATTTTTTGCATTTAGTCTCGACTTAGCCGTAAATTGTTATCAGTTATTTGTACTGGTTATTTTTATCAATGCAAGCTCAAG
>JBBUDY010000022.1:0-2245 GCA_038057055.1 Patescibacteria group bacterium
CTCTAACGGGATGAATAGAGCTGCTTTACCCTATGAAATTCGGCAGCAGCCGACCTACTTTGCAGGTATTTCACAGGGTGAACTTCCTGCGCGCTCAACGCGCGATTGCCTGCCCCGCCGTGCCCCGTAGCCGCTTGCGTGGTACTGGGGTAGCCAAACGAGCGAAGTGAGTTTGTGGTACTGGGGTATATCCTTGCCCCGTAACAATCGGTACTCCGATTTGGTATGGGGCGCACGTTGTCGACGTATGGTATACTGCCCGCGTATGCAAAACTTGTCTTTGCCCCAAATTGAACGAGCGATAGAGCGGTCAGCGCCCGAGGATAAGCGACGCTTGCTTGTGCGGCTACCAAAATTAATCGGTCTCGATACCGACACGCTTGTGTTTTTAAAGCTTGCGGGACCGTCGTTCGATTTCTGGAATAACGAGCAAGATTCGATATATGACCGGCTATAAGCGCGGTGATATTGTCCTTGTTCCTTTCCCCTTTACCGATTTCAGTACGCTGAAGCAGCGTCCTGCTCTGGTTATTTCCTCCAACACATTCAACAACTCGCGTGAGGATGTCATTCTGGTCGCCATCACCTCTCAAAGCGGTTCGGCATTTAAGGGCAACAATTATCCGATTAGGGGAGCGGAACAAAAACATTCCGGTTTGCTCCGAGAAGGAGTTGTGCTTGTCGGCAAAATTATAACCATCGACCAACGCCTCATACGCGGCAAGCTTGGCGCCCTTTCGCCGAAAGTCCTTGAAGAAATTTCCAAACGAATTTCCAAAATCATTGGTTGATGTGGAGGTTGTTCTCATACTCAACGAGAGTTGTACAACTGCAGCACCTCGGCGTAGGTGAATGCCCTATTGTATATCCGCACGTCGTCGATGAAACCTATCAAATGTCCAACACCGAGTGTTGGACAAAATGCGCACACTTGCGATAATGAGACTCTATGCGAAACATTGAGATAAGCATCGATGAAAATTACCACGTGTACAATCGCGGTGCGCATAAACGAATTATTTTTCACGACACGGCAGATTATGTTCGATTCCTTTTCCTACTTTTGCATTTTCAATCCACCGTTGGATTTGATCAAATCTCTCGTTATGTGCACCGCTTTGTCCAACACCGAGTGTTTGACATTGAAGAAACAGATGCTTCTCGAATTATTGACGACAGATATGTTGAACTTCTTTCCTTCTGTCTCATGCCGAATCACTTTCATCTTATCGTTCGAGAAGTACAAGAAAACGGCATCGCACGATATATGCAACGAGTCTTAAATGGATATACGAAATATTATAATGCGAAATATGAAGTGTCGGGGCATTTGTTCCAAGGACCATACAAAGCGGTACATATAGAAGACAATGACCAGCTCCTCTACCTTTCGACGTACATACATCGCAATCCGAGAGAATTGTCGCAATGGAAAAACAAAGAGCGTAAATATGAATGGTCGAGCTATCAGGACTATACCGATAAAAATCGGTGGGATGAACTGCTTTCCACAAAGCTTATTCTGGAGCAATTCGAAACAAAAAATAAATATGGGGAATTTGTTCACACCAGTATAGCGAAGATGTCGGACGAGGAACTAGAGGATCTTTAACGTGTCCAACACTCGGTGTTGGACACCGACACAGAGGAGGGGCGGGGCGGCGCAGCGCCGCCCCGGAAACATGTCCAACACTCGGTGTTGGACATGTTGGGTTAGCGGCTGTTATAGAGCTGCTGGATCTCTGCGTAGGTGAGTGCCCTGTTATATATCCGCACGTCGTCGATGAGACCGTTGAAATATTGGCTTGGACTGAGCCCCGCTCCTACTCTAAACTTGTAAGTCGAGAGAACCGTATTCAATCCGCTTCTATCAGTTGTGCTGATTAAAACACCGTCTTTGTACGCTCGTAAATTAGTGCCATCAAAAGTCAAAATAATCTGGTGCCAATTTGTATCGCCTAAGGTTATACCGGTATCAAAATCGTAAGCGTTTCCATAGAAAGTAAAAGTCGTAGCCCCAATGTTACTGTAAAGTCCGAACCCCTGCGCGGAGGCAGGATTGCCATAACGAAAGAGGTAATCATTTTCGGTAAAGTTGGCGGAAGTGGATCTCTTGACCCAAAGTGCAACAGTTCTTGAGCTTGCCCCAGCTGGGAAATTGGCGACTTCAGCATCAATATAATTCCCTATGCCATCAAACTTCAAAGCTTTGCCAAGTTTGCCCGCGACGATTGCGCTTGAGGTG
>JBBUDY010000023.1:0-1215 GCA_038057055.1 Patescibacteria group bacterium
AAAAAGCGAGGTTCTGTATGGGTATTATGGGGATAACTCTACTCGGTTTTGTGAGTAGTTACATCACGAGACCTTGACAAATATAACCATCTGGTAATATAATACAGGAGTTGAGGCAGCGAAAATGCTGACTTCAATAATCCCACAACTGCCAGGAGAGTTACCATGTTTTCGAACCGTTTTCCGCTGTCCTTTCGCGTCTTGATGTTCGTCGTCGGCCTCGCCGCGCTGGGTCTCGTGCTCTGGGGACACGCGGCGCCGGAGACCTTCCACCTGCTCACGCAGATCACCGTGACCCTCCTCGGGGCGTCCGTGATGTCCCTCGCCGTTGCCTTCTGGCCGCGCGAGGAGAAAGCGTGGAACCACAGGCTGGTGCTCATCGGTATCGCAACCTTTGCCGCGGGGGTCACGTGGATCAGTGCGACGTTCGAAGGTTCGCTCATGTCGATCCCGGGCTTCCTGATGGTCTGCTCGATCGCCTACGGCATCGCAGTTTTGTTCACCCACAGGCGCATGTTCGAGCCGGACTATTGCTAGCCGGCCCGTTCGCCCGTTGCTTCACCCGCGTCCCCTGCTTTGCTTGGGACGCGGTTAACATTATTTATTCTTTTTCTTTGAATTCAGCGTCGGTTGCGGGAGGGGTTTCGGGGGGTGGGGGTGGAGTACCGCCCGAAGCATCTGAGGGCGGGGTTTGCTGGGCGGCTTTCATCATCGCCTCGCCTATCTTCGAGAGCGCGGTCGTGAGTGTCTCGGTCGCGTTTTTGATGGTGTCGGCGTCTTCGCTATTGCGCGCGACTTTCAGCGCGTCAATCTTGTCTTGCACCTCCTTCACCACTTCGGCCCCGGCCTTCTCGCCGTGCTCCTTCACCGCCTTCTCTGCGGCATACACTGCTTGGTCGGCATTGTTGCGCGCTTCTACAAGCACCTTGCGCTTCTCATCGTCGGCAGTGTGCGCGTCGGCATCTGCCTTCATCTTCTCAATATCATCCTTGGAGAGACCGGTGGAACCGCTAATTTTAATCGACTGTTCCTTACCAGTCGCCTTCTCCTTCGCCTTGACCGTGAGAATACCGGAAGCGTCAACGTCGAACGTCACTTCCACCTGCGGCATACCGCGCGGTGCCGGCGGGATGCCATCGAGCATAAATTTACCAAGCGATTTGTTGTCGGCGCTCATCGCGCGCTCACCCTGCGTGATATGTATTTCTACCGACG
>JBBUDY010000024.1:0-11575 GCA_038057055.1 Patescibacteria group bacterium
GACCCGTTCCCGCCCGAGCCCTGCCGCTCCATTCCATTCTTCAATGCATTCCCCCCGCCAAAACAAAAATGCATAGGAAGCGGCAGGGCGCGACCTAATTTTTAAGGAGCGAAGCGACTATAAAAATGGAAGTACTCCTGTGGTGAAGGGCGGCCGCGCGTAATCGCGCGGTGAGCGCCGAGTCCGCGAGCGGGCGAGTAATCATTGATCCGGGTGTTGTTTGAAATGAGTCCGAACTTTTTGGTACAATGACCACCAAATTTGATTTGATATTTGTTATAGTGCGACACACGGGCCCGTAGCTCACTTGGTAGAGCGCCGCCATGGCATGGCGGAGGCAAGGGGATCGTAACCCCTCGGGTCCACAAATGTAAAATGCCTGCACTACTGCAGGCGTTTCTGCGTTTGTGGACGCCGGAGCCATGTTTCTCGAGCACGAGAAACGGGTGAGGCAGGGTCGTGGAATTTTGTGAGCGACCTAAATTTTAACGACCGTAGGGAGTATAAAATTGGAAGTACTCTTTGTGGTGTGACGATGAGCAAAATATCCCTGACCACAAAAAGCATCGAGCGACGGCGAGGGAATTATTCGTGACCGCAAAGTCAGTGAGTTTCGCACGCTATACTATTCGCATGAAAGACTGGCCAATGCATTTGCCATTGCCAACATATTTTCTACCAAGCATTTCCTTCGCAAGGGGATGAGGGCATTCGATGCCCTTGTTCGATAAATGAAGTACCACCGACGGAGTCGGTGGCATCAGCCCACTAGAGATCGAGTTTCAGTTGCCCTCGGTCTTCCTTGTCTTGGTGAGCCACGTAGGCGAGAATTTCCTTTTCGTTTAGACCGATTGTGGACACGCAGTAGCCACGGCTCCAGATGCCACTTCTGCCCCACATGACGTTTTCGAGAAAAGGAAATTTCGCCTTAAGGAGTTTTCCTGATTGGGATTTTATAAATTGAATGGTGTCGGCAACTGAAACTCGTGGCGGTATCACGATCACCATGTGGACGTGGTCGAGTGGTACATTCACCATCAGTACCTCGATATCGGGGTCGAGATCATCGAGACCTTTGAGGAGTTTTTGAGCGTATTGCCTGACTCCTGGCACAAATATCTTTCGCCGATATCGAGGAGTCCAGACGACGTGGTATTCGGTCTTGTATATGGCATGAGAGCTTTTTCTGAAACGCATGACTGCAGTGTATCAAAACGGTTGTCGTCTGGACGCCCATGCATCACCAGACAGAGTCTGGAGTTGTAGGCGGGCTTAAAACAAAAAACCCGCCGTATTCAAAAATTTACGCCTGGAGCCAATCTGCCGGATTGAACAAGACAATCGTGCTCTGATTGGGATCAACTGGGTCTTTGTTGTCCGGAGAGTACTCTCGTCCTCTGAGGCCACTGATGCTCACAATGATTTTCCGACCCTCGGCAGCTCCAACCCCTCGCCACTTTTTTACAACCTGATCTCGTATCTCCGGCACGCCACGTACGGATGGCTCAATGATATAAGCTGCTCTCCTCTCTTCCGCCTCCTTTAAGATATTCCCTGACGCTAGAGAAAGAAGCTCGGGAGGTTTTGCATATTCTGCACTGGCTTCGTCAAGCACCCCGATAAGCTCATTTTTGCGGCGGGTTATCACATCTCGGATTTTTCTGATTCCCGGACTGGGGTTTCTATTATCTGGGAAGTAACCACTCAAAATATACTCGAGACAGAAAACCTCTTGATGGGAAGGCGAACTATCCAAATAATAATATTTTGGACTTATCGCTTTCCAAAGTTTTTCTTTTAGCTCTTGTGAGCTCCTGTATAGATCTCGAGCTTCGCTGATTCGGTCGAGCATTTCTTGATACTTCTCTTCCCAAGAGAAAGCACCTTCGTTTTGTTTAAGCAATCTGAGAATATCTTCCCTCCCCTCAGCTTTCAGAGCTTCAATGGCATTAGAAAATTCTTGTATGTCCGCAATCCGTTCGGGTGCATTTCTGAATCGTTGCTTAGAATCAACAGACTCCAAAGGGATATTTATTTGTTTGCCGTGTGGGTTTCCTGGTTCTCCGTTCATAAAGTCTGATGGTTGAAACTTGAATTCGATATATTCATACTTAATAGCGTACTCTTTTCATGAATTTCTTCAAGTAACGAAAGGCTGTAGTAAAAACGATTAAATTGAACTCACTGATACCAACGCTGAATTTAAAGTAGGTCGAAGAAAAACAAAACAATTTCTCCCGCTTGTCGCGTAAAAAATTTGACGCAAATTATATCGCGTGGTATGTTATTAGTCCGCAATAACCCCACAGGAGACAGCCATGCGGAAGTTCTTTTTAGCTGTAACGCTCGCCTTGTTGGCCTCACCAGTTGCCGCCGACACCATCGACAAGATAGGTGGTTGCCTCAAGGTGGTGACCCATGCAGAAGTGTCCGGTCCCGACGGAATGATACTTCATGAATCCATTGCCCCCGGAACTATCGTTCGTGTTCTGGTGCGGAGGCAATGGATGTTTGACTACGCTCACTACATCCTCTTTGATCGGGGGGAGGGTTCCCAAACCTTCTTGATCGATCGCGAGACCGCCTGGTCGTGGAAATGCCCGACGAAGGGGGCCCCATGGGTGGAACTCAAACACTACTGGAGGTATATGGTGGTTAGCGGGGAAATGTTTGAACCGCGCTACAAGCCCGGGATTTATTTCTCGGAGGATATGTCCCCTTATGCAATTAAGACAATGTTTGGCCATGTATGGTTCGTTGATGTAGAACCTGCGGGACAAAAAGAGTTATTCTATGCTGTCCGCATAAGCGATAATGAGGAAAGGGGATGTGGGATTTCGATGGGTTACCAACGCAAGACGCCGGCGAGATGCGTCGTTGAGGAGAAGATTTTTGGCTGGAAACAGGCCAAGGAATTCTTTAGAGACAAGCTCCCCTCAGCCAACAACGTCGAACGGGGCTGGAATGATCGGGACTGGCGGCGCATGGAGGAGCACCGCCGTCCGAAGTAAGAGGAAAAGGAGCATAAAGCGCAACAAGCCGCCAACGTCCGAAAGGAGAAAACGTTGGCGGCTGTTTCATTTTTAAATACACCCTTTTTCTTCCTAGAACGCTCCATAAAGCAGAACCCGCCTCACGGCGGGTTCTGCTTTGCTCACGCAATCTCCTCGATTAGGAGAGGTGCTTTCCGATGAGTCCTCCCATCTCGAACATCGTCACTTCACCCTTGCCGAAGACTGCCTTTAGCTTCTCGTCGCAGAGGATGTTGCGCTTGTTCTGCGGATTCTGGAGATTGTGCTTCTTGATATATACCCAAAGTTGCTTGACGACTTCGGTGCGGGGCATCGGCCCGCTACCGACAACTGCTTGTAGTGCAGAAGAAAGATTTTGCGGTTTTGCGAAAGCTGAATTTGTTGCCATAGTGAATGTTACGTGTATTAAGTCGAACTCCCTCTAGTATATAGCACACAAGGGGGGTCGTCTGCTACACTGTGGGTATGCAAGAGGGGATTTCAATCCACTTGGCGCCGTTGGCGCTTTTTCATATCGGGGGTATTCCTGTGACCAACACGCTTGTTACAGCCATAACCGTATCCGCACTCCTCATACTGTTTGCCTTTTTTGCGGGTCGTGCTTTACGCTTGAAGCCAAACGGTTTCCAAACGGTCCTTGAACTCCTTATTACGTACCCCTATGACCTCGTGCGCGACACGCTTCAGAACGACCGACTTACCGAACGCATATTTCCTCTCGTGATGACGCTGTTTCTCTTTGTGCTCGGCATCAACTGGTTCGGTCTCCTGCCATTTGTCGCTTCAATCGGCATAAACGAACAAGTACATGGCACAACCGAACTCATCCCATTTTTCTATCCCGGGGCCACTGATTTGAATCTGACGCTCGCGCTCGCGCTCGTTGCCTTCTTCGCAATAGAAATCGCCGGTATCGCAACACTGGGGATTGTGAAATATGCAAAGAAATTTATTACGTTCGCCTCGCCGCTTAAATTCATGGTCGGCATAATCGAATTGGTGTCTGAACTCGTACGCCTCATCTCGTTCTCCTTCCGTCTTTTTGGAAATATATTTGCCGGGAAAGTGCTTGTTCTTGTTATCATGATGTTCGTCCCGCTCGTTCTTCCGGTGCCATTTCTCGCGTTTGAAACCTTCGTGGGGTTCATTCAGGCGGCTATCTTTGCTATGCTGACGCTATTCTTCACGAAGATTGCGGTAGAACTACATGAAGAAAGTCATGAGAGCGAAGAGGTGCGCTTAGTCACATAATTATTTTTAGTATGGATATCGAATCAGCACGGTTAATCGGCATGGGGCTCGTGGTTGGCTTGGGCGTTATTGGTCCGGGCATCGGCATCGGACTTGTGGTTGCGGGGGCGTTACAAGCGATGGGACGAAACCCTGAAGCGTCGGGCAAGATCATCACAAACATGTTTATCGGCATCGCCTTTACCGAGGCGCTTGCAATCTTCGCGCTCGTTATTGGCTTCATTATTAAATATACGTAGGGAACATGGGCGCATTAGCAACCACCTTTGGCATCGACTGGCACCTGCTCATCGCGCAGGTGGCAAATTTTGCTATTCTCGTCGTTGTACTCACATGGCTTCTCTACAAACCAGTTCTGAAGATGGTACAAGAGCGCGAGCGTGTCATCGCGAAGGGTGTCGCTGATGCAGAAGAATCCACAGAGCGTCTTGCGCGGGCGGATAGCGAGGCAGGGAAGCGTGTGGGAGCCGCCGAAGAAGAGGCGGGGAGTATCGTTGAGCGCGCGCGGCATGCCGCGACGGATGAGCGCACAAAAATCTTGAAAGAGGCCGAGGAGCGGGCGCTCCGTGTGGCGCTCGACGCCGATGCGCGCGCGAAAGAGGCGATGGCGCACTCGCTTCGTGAGAGTGAAAAGGAGGTTGCACGACTTGCTATTCTTGCCGCCGAGAAAATAATGCAGGAAAAAGTATGATTAAGGATTACGAACAGTTTATTGCACACCTCAAGCGCGTCGGGCGTGTGAAGCTCTTGCCACAGGTGCTTCTTGAATTGCAGAGAGAGGAAGCGCGCGCGAAGAAACTCGCTCCCCGGAGAGAGACCGCGACAGAAAATCCTTCACTCATCTCCGGATGGCGCACGCTTGAGAACGGGATGCTCACTGACCGCACCGGGAAAAGCGCGCTCATAGATATTTATAAGAAAATCACCGCCAACTAATCATAAGGAGTATGCAATCCGTTATTAAAAAAATAGAAGCAGAAATCGCGGCGTGGAGTCCCAAGGGTGGTTCCGAAGAGGTTGGCATCGTGCGCGCAACCGGCGACGGCATCGCTCTGATTGACGGGCTCACCAAAGCGGTGATGTCGGAGATGGTACTCTTCGATTCCACCTTTGACCGTGCGCTTGCCGAAGCGCTCACGGACCCGAGTCCCATCTATGGACTCGTCTTGAATCTTGAAGAAGATGGCGTACGCGTGGTAATCCTCGGTGACACTTCAAAAATTTATGAAGGCATGCTGGTGCGCCGCCTGCCTGCGCAGGCAGGGCTCGGGAGACTCCTTTCGATACCAGTTGGAGATTCACTTGTTGGTCGCGTGGTGAATCCTCTTGGCGAACCCGTGGATGGGAAGGGACCCATCCATGGAACTCGGAACGTACCCATAGAAAGCGAGGCATACGGCGTCATTGATCGTGCGGGTGTGGACACCCCGCTCCACACTGGGATTAAAGCGATTGATGCAATGATTCCGATTGGTCGCGGTCAGCGCGAGCTTATCATCGGCGACCGCGGTACGGGGAAGACCACGATTGCTATCGATACGATTCTGAATCAGAAGAGCGAGCCGGACGCGACACGACCGACTTGTATCTACGTCGCTATCGGTCAGAAGGAAAGTAAGACCGCTAAGCTTGTTGCTGAACTTGCGGAGAAAGGCGCAATGGAATATACGATTGTGGTGACGGCGCCGGCGTCTGCGCCGGCGGCGCTTCAATTCCTCGCCCCGTTTGCCGGAGCCGCTATTGGTGAATATTTCATGGAGCAGGGGAGGGATGCGCTGGTCGTGTATGACGACCTCTCAAAACAGGCGGTGGCCTATCGCCAAATGTCACTTCTCCTTCGCCGCCCGCCTGGAAGGGAAGCGTATCCCGGAGACATTTTCTATCTCCATTCACGCCTCCTTGAGCGCGCCGCGAAGCTGTCAAAAGAAAAAGGCGGCGGATCACTCACGGCGCTCCCGATTATCGAGACACAAGAAGGCGATGTGTCTGCCTATATTCCGACCAACGTGATTTCCATCACCGATGGGCAGATTTTCTTAGAGAGTGATCTCTTCAATAAAGGTCAGCGCCCTGCGATTAACGTCGGCATCTCGGTCTCTCGCGTGGGCTCTGCCGCACAGACGAAAGCGATGAAAAAAGTTGCCGGCAAGATTAAGCTCGAGCTCGCACAATTCCGCGAGTTGGAGGCCTTTATGCAATTCTCTTCAGACCTTGATGCGGATACAAAGAAGTCAATCGACTCCGGACGTCGGATGACCGAGGTCTTGAAGCAGAATCGCGGAGCGCCGCTTCCATTTGAGATGGAGGCGGCTATCATCTTTGCGGCAACGAATGGATATTTCGATTCTTTCCCGCCGGAAGAGGCGAGTGCGGCGGAGAAACGGTTGCAGGAATATCTTCTGCGAGAAAGCGTTGAAGCACTTGAGGCAATTCGCTCCAGCAAACAGATTGACGAGTCTACCGAGAAGAAACTGCGAACGGTGTTAGATGCGTTTGTGGCACACACAAAATAATATGGCGCTGAAAGACATTAAGGCAAAAATAAAATCCACCGAGCGCACCCACAAGGTGACCCGCGCGATGGAGGCTGTCTCTGCCGTGAAGATGCGCAAGACGCAAGGCACGGCACTCGCGGGTCGCCCGTACGCGCGCGCCGCACTCTTTATCCTTGCACGACTTTCAGGAAGTGCGGATGTTTCGCGCCATCCACTCGCGAAGGCGAGGGAAGTGAAGAAGGTCGCGCTGGTGATTATCACGAGCGACAAGGGTCTCGCGGGCGCGCTCAACAGCGGCGTGATAAAAGAGGCCCAACTCCGCTTAAGTTCCGCTGGGCAAGCAGCACAAGACGTGGTTATTTACGCATACGGACGCAAAGGTCAAGAATATTTCGCACGCAGAAATTACGCCATCAAGAAAGCCGTTGAGAACAAAGGGGACGACATCAATATCTCACATATGGAAGAGCTCGCTCGTGAACTGGCCGATGGATTCTCGCAAGGCGATTTCGATGAAGTCCATGCGGTATACAGCAATTTCAAATCAACATTTGAGCAAGCGCCGATTATCCGTACGCTCCTCCCGCTTTCGCTCACGAATATTGAGCACTTGGTAGCTGACATCGTTCCCGCGAAGGGCAAATTCAGCGAATTGAAGAAAGTGGAATCGCCCGCGGCATATGAGGTCGAGCCATCACCGGAAGAGGTGTTGAATGTACTGTTGCCACGTCTGGTCGCTATCTCGCTCTACCATATGTTACTCGAGTCAAAAGCATCTGAACATTCAGCGCGCATGGTAGCGATGAAAAATGCCTCCGACAAATCAGAAGAAGTGGTGTACGACCTAACCCGTACCTATAACAAAATCCGTCAAGCCGCCATCACCCGCGAAGTGTCAGAAATCGTGAGCGGTCGCGAAGCATTAAGCACCCAGTAGGTGATTCTGCTGAATCAACATAATATTAAACATATGAACGGAACTATCACAGAAATCATCGGGCCAGTCGTGGATGTGCACTTTCCAGAAAAGAGACCGGCCATTAACGATGCGCTCGTTATAGAGAAAGGCGGTGCACATGGTCGCATCGTGCTTGAAGTCGCCTCGCACCTTGGGCTTGACCGCATTCGCGCTATTTCAATGAATGAGACTGCAGGGCTCGCGCGCGGTGAAGAGGTGTGGGCGACCGGTGCACCCATTTCTGTTCCCGTCGGAGAAGCGGCGCTCGGACGCCTTTTTAATGTACTCGGTGAGCCAGTGGATGGAAAAGGTCCAATGAAAACAGACGTTCCGCGTTTGCCGATTCATCGCGCACCACCTTCTTATGAGGAACAGACGACAAAAGCAGAAGTATTTGAAACGGGGGTGAAAGCGATTGATCTTATGGTGCCTTTTATCAAGGGCGGCAAGGTTGGTCTCTTCGGCGGTGCGGGCGTAGGGAAGACGGTCGTCATCCAAGAGCTCATTCGCAATATCGCGACAGAACACGGTGGATACTCGGTCTTCGCGGGTGTAGGCGAGCGCGTGCGTGAAGGGAATGACCTGTATCATGAAATGAGTGCATCGGGCGTTCTCCCCAAAACAGCACTGGTCTTCGGGCAGATGAACGAGGTGCCGGGCGCCCGCGCCCGCGTCGCGCTCACGGGTCTCACCCAAGCAGAATATTTCCGTGATGAGTCGGGGAAAGATGTCCTCTTCTTTATGGACAACGTCTTCCGTTTTATCCAGGCGGGTTCTGAAGTGTCCTCCCTTCTCGGTCGCGTACCGAGCGCGGTGGGCTACCAGCCGACCTTAGCTGAAGAAATGGGAAAGCTCCAAGAGCGCATTACTTCGACCAAGAAAGGCTCCATCACCTCTGTGCAAGCCGTGTATGTGCCGGCAGACGACCTCACCGACCCTGCGCCGGCAACGACGTTTGCCCACCTCGATGGCACTGTCGTGCTCTCCCGCGCTTTGGCATCGCTCGGCATCTATCCGGCGATTGACCCACTGCAGTCAACTTCTGCTGCGCTTACGCCGGAGATTGTCGGTGACGAGCATTACCGTGTTGCGAACTCGGTGAAGCAGGTATTGCAGCGATACAAAGACCTTCAAGACATCATTGCCATTCTTGGTATCGAGGAATTATCTGAAGACGATAAGCAAACGGTCTACCGTGCGCGCAAACTCGAGAAGTTTCTTTCGCAACCGTTCTTCGTCGGCGAGCCGTTTACGGGAGTCAAAGGTCAATATGTCTCACGCGAAGAAACCGTTCGCGGTTTCAAAGAGATAGTCGAGGGGAAGCATGATGATAAGCCGGAACAGGCGTTCTATATGAAGGGCGGTATCGATCAGGTGCAATGAAAACATTTCACCTTACGGTTGCAAAAGTCGGCGAGAATCTCTTTGAAGGAGAGGCGATTTCAGCGACGCTCCCGGGGAGCGAGGGAGTATTCCAGATTCTTGCTGAGCACGAGGCATTCGTTTCTGAACTCAAACAAGGAGAGGTGAGCATCAGAGGGGCGCATGGCGAGCTACACCATTTCGAGGTGTCACAGGGCGGTATTGCCGAGGTTTCCCGCAATCAGGCCACTATTCTTCTCTAGCACTTGCGTCGCACCCAGGAAGCGTATACTGGGGGTATGTCCGATGAAGGAGATACTGGGTCAGGCGGTATACTTGTCCCCCCGCGCCACAAGATTCCTCACTATCATGGGGATGCTGTGCGGGCACTTTTTGTCGTGAGCGCTATTTTGCTTATCGTTGCGAAGTCTACTGGTGCTAATCTTCCCCTCTCAACATTCGGCACCGTTCTCGTAGCGGTCGTGCTTGTGGTCGCGGCAGGCATTACGAATCCGGCGCAATTCTGGATTCACTGGGCGAATGCATTCCTCGCCGCGTGCGGGACGATTTTATTTGGCGTGACTGCCATCAGGCACTATCGGACGGGCGCCAGCATTTTTGATGTGTCATTTATCTATGTCGAAGTAATCGCGCTCCTCTCACTCGTGGCACTCTACTTCACCACACGAACGGTTCGAGGGCTTCATATGCGACCGGACTATTTTGAATAGTTATGTCAGTACAGAGTTTTCTCATTAGACAATATGCCAAGTGGAAGCTGAAGGACGTGCCAGAGGCACAGCGCGAGCAAATGACTAAGCTCATTACCAAGAACCCTCAGCTCTTCAAGACCATTGGTGAAGAAATTGAGCGACGCAAAAAAGGCGGTGAGAGTGAGACGAAGGCAGCGCTCGAAGTGATGAAGAAGCATCGTGCTGAACTCGCTGTGTTGATGCAAAAATAATTATGGCGGCATTTATTCCGTACCTCGTTCTCTGTCAGGCGCTCGGAGCATTCGTTGGCACTTTCACTGCGATTTGGTCAGAACTCGTTTATATTCGCGCGATGAGAGATGGGAAGATAGATACTGCAGAGCGCGCACACCTCGACGTGATTGCAAAAGGATTACGTTTTGGTATGACGCTCCTCCTCCTTTCCTCGTTTGCGTTAGTAGTCGTTGACTACGAGCTCAAACTCCCGCTCCAGCCGGCGCTCTCGTCGAGCTACTGGTTCTCTATCACACTTGCACTTCTTATTGTTGGTGTATCATGGGCGCTCTCACGAAAGACGATTACCTTTGCGCTCGGCTCCGCCATTATTTTTTCCTCATGGTGGTTCCTCTTTTTCCTCTCCCTCGGACAATTGCCCGCACTTTCCTTTGGTGCATCCCTCTTTACGCTTGTGGTCGCAACAGGATTATTTTATGCATTGCTCGAGTACAGTCGTTTCCTCATCTTGCGCAAAAGGTGAAGTAGCTCTAGGGTGCATCTATGAAAATTGGAATCGTGGGGTTGCCGAACGTGGGGAAGTCTACGCTTTTTAATGCGCTCACGAAAGCGAGTGTGCCGGCAGAGAATTATCCCTTTTGCACTATTGACCCCTCGATTGGTGTTGTTGGCGTACCTGATACACGACTCGCTGCGCTCGCAACGTTCTCGAAGAGTGAGAAGGTCATTCCTGCGGCGATAGAGTTCGTCGACATCGCTGGGCTCGTAAAGGGTGCGGCCGAGGGTGAAGGGCTCGGGAACCAATTCCTCGCGAATATCCGCGAGACCGATGCGATTCTTCAAGTTGTACGTTTTTTTGATGATACAAATATCGTTCATGTCGATAACGAAGTTGAGCCATATAAGGACATCGAGGTCATTAATCTCGAGCTCGTGCTGGCAGACGCCGAGCAGGTGCGCAAGCGGCGCGACAAGATAGCGGGCGACATTAAGGCAGGGCGAAAAGAATTTGTCGCCGAGGATGCAGCACTGACGAAGCTCGCACAAGGATTTGCGGCAGGGAAGCTCGCGCTCCATGCAGAAATCACTGAGGAAGAGAAGAAGTGCACTGCGCATTTAAATCTACTCACGATGAAGCCGATTCTGTATGCACTCAATAAAAAGAGTGGGGGGCACAATCTTGACGAACTCAATGATGGCCGCGCAGAGCGTGCGTATGAACTCATTAAGTCACTTGGTGGGCGCTACGTATCGGTAGATGCCGCAACCGAACGCGAGCTCAATGATGTATCAGACGCGGACCGCTCTGGCTTCCGCCAGGAGCTCGGCGTGCCGGAAGACGGCCTTGCAGACCTTATCCGCGGAGCATATGCGACACTCGATCTGATTTCATTTTTTACCACCGGTACAGACGAGACACGTGCGTGGACAATCAAACGCAATAGCACGGCGCCCGCTGCGGGCGCCGCCATCCATAACGACTTTTTGACCAAATTTATCCGCGCTGAAGTAATCGAGTGGCAGACACTC
>JBBUDY010000025.1:0-24639 GCA_038057055.1 Patescibacteria group bacterium
ACTGAGTATCGCTGTCCACAGGTATGAATGATTGACTTTTTGCCATAGCGGATCTACCGCGCACAAATCCCCGCCATTTTTAGGAAAAATTATAAACGGCGGGGATTACTCCCTTTCAAAATTTATTCGATATTTGAACAATAAACCCAATAATTATAAGTGATTCAGCAATACCAAACAGCCATAGCGAAGATCGAAACAAACACCAAGTATTGCCGCCCACCACTTCTAGTTCATCACGTAAATTGTCGATGGTAGAAATAGATTCTTCCTTTTGTATCGCTCTGGCGATTTTAGCCGTTTGTTTGAAATCTTTTAACCTATTGAGTGTAAGAATGAGCGAAACGACAATATGTGCCAAAAGAACCACGCTGCCAAAAGAAAAGAGAAATTTATCCCAATAATTCCTGAAAATGAAATCTGCACTGATGAGTTGCGACACAACGAATCCAATGGTGGCAAAAGCTATCCCCAAAAACAGACTGATCATCTTCCCCATTTCGCTAATACTGAGTTGTTGCCAACGAACGAAACTATTATTGTCTTTATCTTCCGGTTTGTGTACAAAATCACTCATATTTTATTCGCAAAATGTTACTTCCTCTAGCGGTATCTTCAATTGTTCCGCAAACCATGTTCGCGCCGTTTCTTGGTCACCGAGGGCGTCGATCAATTTATTTTCAAGCGCGAGAGCACCCGGCATAGACGAACCGTCGGCGAGTTTCGCAATCTGCTCAATCGGTAAATTGCGATTCTCTGCGACTTCTTTGACGAACTGTTCGTGATAAATCTTCAAATCGCGCTCAAGGAGCGTGCGCTCGTCGGCGGTAAGCAATTTGTTTGGGTCGCCATAGTCTTTGAACTTTGCAGACGTGAGCGGGACATATTGCAATCCTTCTTTTGCGTTTTTTGCGCTGTTGTCGATATACGACATAGTTACTCCGATTGAACCGATATCCGAAAACGGCGAAGCGATGATCGTTTTTGCGCCCGTCGCCGCAAGGTAAGCCGCCGAGACCCCAACTTCGCGTATAAGTGCCACGAGTGGCAAAGATGCGTGTTTGAGTCCGTTTGCGATAACTTCTGCCGCAACTGGGGAACCACCGGAAGAATCAATGCGAACAAGAACACCGCGAATGTTCGGGTCGGCTTCCGCCGCGCGAAGCGCGGCGAGAGTATCGTCTGGATTCGTCGAGGGCGGAGGTGTATTCCCGCTACCGTCCTGGTCCGCTCCGGAGAAAGGAACGATGTTTCCGACTATCGGGATAATAGCAATGTTGCAAGAGCCGTCGCTCACTGCGACACTCGCGTTATATCCGCTCCATTCGTCGTGCCACGAGCCCCATATCCAAAGGGAGACAAAAAATGTAAAGATGACCGTTATGGCAAGAACTATTAGGCGCGTAGAATCGTACAAGAGAGATTTCATACTTGTTTACCGTTATTTAATATCTGTGTCGCGGTGTTAAAACCATAGTCCGGGGATTCAACTATGCTTCGCATATTGGAATAATCTCCAACTCCACTGTAATACTTGTTCATACCCATTAAAGTCAGAGCTAAAAAGACCAACGAACCATCGGAAAGATTTTTGACGAGCCATTGCAAAAACATGACAGTGGACATCGGCATATAATAATTTTCACCGGCCACACTCATGTGTGTTTGGATAATCCGCGTCTTGTTTGATTTTTCAAATAATTCTCCAGAATAAATTTTTATTGCGTCGCCCCTTTTCGGTTCAACAAGTTTTTGTTCAGACGCTAAAAAACTCTCGGACGCCAAAATGCTCGGTCGTCCTAAACCGTTTAAACCGTAATCTGATATAATTTCTGAAACGGCTTTTTGGATATAATCAATTAGAGCGTCCGAATATTCACCCCTGTTCATGTTATAAAGCATTTTGGCGTAATAAAGAGCAAAAACTTGGTTCATGTCCATTTCTTTTTGCTCTTGGTCCGAAACATCGGTTTCGTATTCAACGGATGCTTCGTCCTCGGTATAAAATCTTACTTTTACAGTTCCGACTAATTTTTGACCCATTAAATTACTTAGGAATCCCATGATAATTTTAATTAAGATTAAATATCAATTATTGAGCTAATGATGAAAGCATTGTTGTCAGGGAAATATCCTTAAATTTCCGAGCAAAAATAAAATGATTCTCATGTGTATCGGGTACAGTATGTACTATTCTAACCGTCTCTTCCCACAATTCGTCTAATTGCGATGGCCCAATGAAGGTGTAGTCATGTTTGAGAACATTAAAATAATGATCGAATTCAGCTTTGTTCATTTCTAGAATATGTTCCAATGTATTTTTTTGTAACTCTTTTTGTTTAAAAAGATTAGTTGCTGGGTGACATAAATCATAAAATGTCCATATCATAAAAACGGCGTAAAGTTTTTCGATATCGTGTTTGCTATATTGTTTAACGTCTTTTATAGCCGGTCCATCAGGCGGTTTAAAAAATAGATCAACACCTTGATGGGCTATCATCAAAGCCGCAGTAAAAAGTTTTTTCTCATCCTCATTTGGAAGTTCTTTAATTTTGGCAAAGATATTGTTGAGGACAGGAACGGCAATACTGTTAAAATGTCCTACTCGCCCACTTAATGCATCAAATAGTCCCATATTATTTATTTTGCTTTCGGCCATATCTGATAAACCAATAAGCAAACATTATTACGAAAATAACACCACCAAAGAAAAGGATACCGATAAATAATGAGCTCGCAGCACTTACATTTTCGGATTGATTGAAAAATTTGGCGAACGCCAAAAGTAAAAACCACCAGTTACGGCCCATGAAATTTCCGAAAGTGTATTTGTTCTCATTCATATTTTTGGTGATTTTACTCCTTTTATTGTACACCCTCAAAACTAGGGCGCAAAACGAATTTTGCGCGAAACCGATTCAAGGGCAGAACCCCAAAAAACGCCCTTTTCATGACCATTAACTCAACACGTTGAGTTAATGGTCAAAAATCGCCCATCGCCCTGCCGCTCCATTCCATTCTTCAATGCATTCCCCCGCCAAAACAAAAATGCATAGGAAGCGGCAGGGCGAAGGGCGGCCCCGCGTAATCGCGGGGCGAGCGCCGAGTCCGCGAGGCGCGAGTTAGGGCTTCTGTTCGAAATAAGTTCGCGCGCTGGTTATTATGTCCTCACAAAAAGAAACTTCAGCCGGATTTAATTCGGAACCGAGCCCTGCGAGAGCCAGGGCTCGGTGCATTTCCGCGCGCTTGCGCGCGGTATTTTCAGACGGCGGGGATGCTCTGAAATGCATGGATTTGTACTTGTTTCGTATCCGCCATACGTTTCTAAGTGATACCATAGAAACATATGGCAAAACCAAAATATTTTCTCTACGCTCGCAAGAGTACCGAAGAGGACGACAAACAGATAATGTCCATCGAAGCGCAGTTGTTTGAACTTCGTGAATTTGCGAGCAGAGAAAATCTTGAAATTCTTGAGGAATTTCAAGAGTCGAAAAGCGCAAAGAGTCCGGGGCGTGAAGTGTTCGGTAAAATGATGATGCGCATTGAGCGCGGTGAAGCAAATGGAGTGATTGCGTGGCATCCTGATAGATTGGCGCGCAACTCGATTGACGGCGGGCGCATCATCTATGCGGTAGACACTTCGCGCATTATTGCTTTGCGCTTTCCGACATTTTGGTTTGAACCCACTCCGCAGGGGCTCTTTATGTTGCAAGTGGCGTTCGGCCAAAGCAAATATTATTCCGACAACCTTAGTGAGAACACAAAGCGTGGTATGCGTCAGAAACTGCGCCGAGGCGAGTGGCTCACGAAAGCTCCCTTTGGCTACACCAACAACCCTAAAACGCGCAATATTGAACCGGACGCGACAAAATCACGCATCATCGTTCGCGCGTTTGAAGAATACGCCAAAGGGACTTATACACTCGTCTCAATGGCGCAGTTTCTTTCCGACCACGGCATAACCACCAAGGCCGGAACGCCACTTGGCAAAGCTTCCGTGAAAAGAATATTGACGAATCGTGCGTACTTGGGATTCACTTTGCATCACGGGGAATATTTTCCCGGAAGCTTTGCGCCAATTCTTTCTCCGCGTCAGTTTGAAGCCGTGCAGAAAGTTCTTGCGAGCAGAGAGCATAAGCGCAAAGTGCGCGGCAAGCACGATTTTCCCTTTACCAATCTTTTTCGTTGCGGCGAGTGCGGCGGTATGTTCACCGCGCAATGGTGTACCGGGAAAATGGGTGGTCGCTATCGGTACTATCGTTGTACGAAAAAGAAAGGTAACTGTGGTGCGAAGTATCTGCGCGAAGACCTGCTCGCAAGTCAAATCAAAGAACGGCTTCAAACTATCTCGCTCCCCGATAAGTACACCGGCTGGATGCTAAACAAAGTTAACGAATGGGAGCGCGAAGAAATCACCGCGTCAGGGAGCGAGATACAAAATCTTTCTTCAGAGATCAAAGCGGGCGAGGAGCGCATGGAAAAATTGGTTTCAACTTATCTTGATGGCGATGTACCGAAAGAGAGTTATCTAAAGCGCAAGGACACTCTTATGCGCTCCTCTGCCGCTTTGCAAGAGAAAAAGAAAGATTTTGAACGCGGAAGAAAGAATTGGGTCGAACCCCTGCGGGAGTGGGTACAAGACACGAAACAAGCCCTTGTTTTGGGTTCGTCCGACAACTTGCACGAAATCTCCGATTTCGTTCGCAAGGTCGGAACGAACCCTGTTATTCAGAGCAAATCCATGCATTTCAGAGCATCCCCGCCGTCAGAAAATACCGCGCGCAAGCGCGCGCAAATGCACCGAGCCCTGGCTTACGCAGGGCTCGGTTCCGAATTAAATCCGGCTGAAGTTTCTTTTTGTGACCCTACCGGGAGTCGGACCCGGGTTTAGAGCTTGAAAAGCTCTCGTCCTAACCGTTAGACGATAGGGCCGTATTTTCGAACAATACTTTCTTTTTCTATCCTGTTCGTTTTTATATTCTTCTCGCGTCGGCGAGCATCCCTCATATTATCAAAGGTTTCGCTATGGATCAGGATATATGGTCTGCGAAACTTTGTAGATCGGACTGCTCCCGTATTATGTTCTCGCAATCTATTTTCTAGATCAGAAGTGCTTCCGACATACACCCAATCATATCGTGTACTTTTGATTAAATAGAGATAGAACATAGGCTTTGTCCTAACCGTTACCTGCCTGCGCAGGCAGGGACGATAGGGCCTCACTAAAACCTTATCATTTTCGCCCTGAAATGCTAGGATGATGAACATTGGAGGCGTGGCAGAGTGGTCGAATGCGCCAGTTTCGAAAACTGGTATGTGGGAAACCGCATCGGAGGTTCGAATCCTCCCGCCTCCGCACATAAAAACTTCGGTTACACTTTAAACAAAAAAGTGGTATTGTTTTCCACAACCTCACAAATGAATTCTCTGTGAGGTCCTTTCCGAGAGGAGAATATCATGCAGTTCTTTCGCTCGTTGTGGAAAGCCGCGTCGGGAGTACTCGATGCGGTCGGCAGTGCGTTCGAAGAAATGCTCGAAGAGATGGACAAGAGCAGTAGACCGGTGGGGTTTCAACCGGGCAGCACGCCAGATGAGTTGGATTCTTTCGAGGGGTGGAAGTGACATTCCACTTCCCTTGGCAAAGGCGCGGCCGCGAGCTGCGCTTTTTTCTTTCCCTCGTATTCCGACAAAAGATATGCTGTGATATAGTCCACATGCGCGCGGTTAGCTCAATTGGTAGAGCGTCACATTGACGTTGTGAATGTTATAGGTTCAAGTCCTATACCGCGCACAATATGAATAAAAAAATTCTACTCACACTTATCACACTCCTCCCGTTATTGTTGTTGGTCGTTATAGCGTTCTTGCTATTTCTTCTCACCAAAAAGTCAGTTGTAGAAGCACCAACGCAAGCGAATGTTCCGATTGCGACGATTGAAACTTCAGCTACGACAAGCACACCGACGGTCGTCAAAGAATCAGTCACACCCACTCCGTCGCCCCGTACGACCGAGACGACCCGTGCGACAAGTGCGGCGCAGACGCCAGTAACACAAAAGTTCCTCCTACCTTCAACTCCCGCCCCTACTTCGAATCTTACTCCTACTCCCAATCCTACCACTGCCACAACCCCCACCCCGCCAAAAATAATCCAACAATCCCAATCGACGGCAAATTTGTGTGAGGGGTTGGTGACCGACAAGTCAGCTCATAAGATGAGCGCAATATCAGCACCAGCGAAGGGTCAGGCCATCACCGATCCAGAATTCGGCACCACGATACGTCGCATTACCGCAGTGAGCACGAGTGAGGGCGAGAACGCTATCATCGTGCCTATGTACGGGACTATCCAGGCCTGGAATGCCGACGAGACTAAATTAATTCTCTATCATCGCGGGAACGGTCATGAACTGTATGATGGAAGAACGTATGCATTCATAAAAAAGTTGAGCCTTGAATCGCCCACTGATTTCGAACACATTGTCTGGGACCCAACTGATCCAGACACGCTCTATTATCCAAGCAACTACAATGCGAAGCCGAGGTTTATGAAGTATTCGGTAAGTGCTGGCAAAAATACGGTCGTGAAAGAATTTGACTTCTGTCCTACGGATTGGGGGAAGCTGCTCTCGTTTGGATCTGACCCGATGACCATGTCGCTCGTGAATCCGGACAAAATCGTTGGTCTCACGTGCGGCACTACTAAATTTATGTACTCGATTAGCAAAGACAAAGTTCTTGGGACGCGCACCCTTGCAACCGAAAACGCTCCTATGCCGGGCCTCGCCGGAGAAGCCGCGTATGTAGACGGCACAATATACGACATGAATCTAAATGTATTGCGCACACTTGCACTCGGCAACAGCAACGAGCACGCATCGATTGGCTATTCCCCGGCATCTGGTCACAGCGTGTACGTTGCGTCCGCATTTGATCCGGCACCGGGCCAAACCGAGGCAGCAACAGTTGGCTCGCTTACGGTGCACGATATGGTTACGGGCGCCTTCAAAGTGATTATCGGTATGGCGACAGGGTATCCCTACCCTAAGGGTACCACACATATATCTGCTATCGCGTATAAAAATCCAGCATGGGTTGCTGTCTCATCTGTTGGCAATGGAGATGGTCAAAGTTTGCTTGATGGCGAGTTACTGCTTGCCAATATCGATTCTGGACTCGTGTGTCGAGTGGGACATCACCATAGTCAGGCACGGAATGGTCCGTGGGGATATTGGGCAGAGCCGCACGTAGTCATCAGCCCGAGCGGCACACGTCTTCTTTTCGGCAGTGATTGGGGCGGCGGAGATTCAGTGGACTCCTATGTGGTTGAGCTCCCGAGCTACGTTCGTTAGCAGAAACTTGATTTTGTGCTATAATCACGTGTAATGCGACCGAAGCCATACAACAAATACACGGATCGGCGCGCTCCAGCGCGCCGGGTTGCTGCCGGTAAGGTCTATATCTACGGCAAGCACGCACTTATGGAGGCGTTGCAAAATGCACCGCGCGTTATCCGCAAGGTTTTTCTCGCATCCGACTTGCGGGATACCCAGCTGCGCGTACTGCTTGAGAAAAACAATATCCCTACTTCCCCGCTCGCACACGGGAAAGGCAAAGAGCTTGTCGGACGCGATACGGCGCATCAGGGCATCATCGCCACGATGGATCCATCCTCACTTCTCTTAACACTTGATGATTTCTTGGCAACGCTTGATGTGAAGAAAAATCCCGCCGTTGCCATACTCGGCGAGGTGCAAGACCCACACAACGTCGGCGCTATCATCCGCTCCGCAGCCGCCTTTGGTCTCTCGGGCGTACTCATCCCCGAACACAACCAAGCGGGTGTTACCGGCGCAGTGGTGAAGGCTTCTGCGGGAATGGTGTTCCGTATCCCGCTCGTCACGATCGGCAATGTGAACAACACACTCAAGGTGCTCAAAGAAAAAGGCTTTTGGATCTATGGTCTCGCGATGGATGGCAAGATGGCTCTCGGTGTCGACACATTTGGCGCACCGAGCGCATTTGTCGTTGGTAATGAAGGCGCTGGTATCCGCGAGAAGACACTCACTGCGTGTGATGTCACCCTCTCTATCCCCATGCATGCGCGAACTGAATCCCTCAACGCTGCAGTTTCTGCGGCAGTTGTGTTCTACGAGTGGTCGCGGAAGCATCCGGAACATTTATGACAAAAAAATTAAGTTGCGACCAGCATCTTATTGCGAAGTCGTGTGGCGACTACGAGCTTCTTGATTCTGGCGATAACGAGAAGCTGGAGCGTTTCGGTAGTATCATTCTCGCCCGCCCCGAGACACAAGCGCTCTGGGCGAAGCAACGTCCCGAACTTTGGGCCGATGCTCACGCGACCTTCACGTTCAAAGATAAGAAAGGTTCATGGCAGATACAAAAGCCGGTTCCTGACTCGTGGACGGTTGTACGCACCGGTCTCCCGCTCATCGCACGTCTCACCAGCTTCAAACACACCGGTATCTTTCCCGAGCAATCGCCGAATTGGGAATGGCTCACACAAGTCATCCGCCCCGAGATGAAGGTGCTGAATCTCTTCGGTTATACGGGTGCGGCGACCGTGACTGCCGCGCTCGCCGGTGCCTCGGTCACCCACGTCGACGCATCAAAACAATCACTCGATTGGGCACACGAGAATGCCAAACTCTCTAGTGTGGGCGAGGACAAAATCCGCTGGATGCTCGACGATGCGCTCGCCTTTGTGAAGCGCGAGGCACGTCGCAGCGCAACATATGACGGCATTATCCTCGACCCGCCTGCCTTCGGTCGCGGTGCAAAGGGCGAGGTGTGGAAAATAGAAGATGATTTCTCTACCCTCCTCACATCGCTCAAAGAGATTTTCTCCGATAAGCCCGGTTCATTCTTCTTGGTGAACGGCTACGCCGCCGGCTATGCCCCGCGCTCATTTGCACAAGCAGTGGAAAGTACCTTCGGTGAGACCGGTGGCGAGTGTGGTGAACTGCATATCAAAGAATCCTCTTCGGACCGTGTTATCCCTGCCGGTATCTATGCGCGTTTTGTGCGGTAGACTACCTTTATGCCGCACAAAAAGATAATCGTGCTCTACCATGCAGACTGCCCTGACGGTTTCGGCGGCGCATACGCCACCTGGAAGAAGTTTGGAGATAGTGCGGAGTACATACCTGTGGAGCACGGGTTCCCTCCCCCTGCCCATCTGGCCGGCAAGGAGGTGTATATTATTGATTTCAGTTATCCGGCTTCAGTACTTCAGAACATACTTGCCGAAGCGCAGTCGCTCATAGTTTTAGACCACCACGAAGGAGCCCGCGACGCGGTCGAGTCTGTCCCACAGCATGTGTATGACGCCAAACGCTCCGGTGCGGTCATTGCATGGAATTATTTTCATCCTGATACTCCGGTTCCCACCTTCCTTCTGTACGTCCAAGAAGGAGACCTGTACACTTTCTCAATTCCCGACGCACAGGCGGTTCTCGCTTATTGCTATACCCTACCGTTCACTTTCGAGAACTGGGATGCGCTTGTGAAGCGTATGGAGGAGTCCGCAGAGGTCAAGAAAATCGCCGAGCGTGGCGAAATATACGTTGAATACGGAAAGACGTTAAAAAAACAAATCGCCGACCGTGCATGGCTTGTTTCGTTTGAGGGACATGAGGTACTCGCAGTGGACGCGCCACGCGCCTTCGGATCTGATGTCGGACATATGCTTGCAGAACGCAAGCCGCCGTTCGGAATGGTCATCCGCGCAAAGAGGGATGGTATCAGAGTTTCCCTCCGTGGAGATGGCTCGATCGATGTTGCCGAACTGGCGCGCAGACATGGCGGTAATGGACATCCGAATGCAGCCGCGTTTTCAATTCCACACGAGGCGCCATTACCCTTTCATGCCATTGAACATCATGAACATCCTCGCCATTGAGACGAGTTGCGATGAGACTGCTATTGCGATACTTGAGTGTGACGGCAACGAGCAGAGTGCAGAATTCAATGTGCTCGGGAATACGCTTCTCTCGCAAGTAGAAATACATAAAGAATACGGAGGAGTCTTCCCTGCACTCGCAAAGCGCGAACACGCAAAGAATTTGGTGCCGATTCTTGAAGCTGCGCTTGAAGAAGCAGAATTACTGCATGAAGATACGCAAATAATACCGGAGGAAACACGCGCCAAGATTTCAGAAATCTTGGCGCGTGAGCCAGGTCTCGCTGAAGCATTTTTTGAATTTGTCTCTGAATGCGAGCCGCCTATGATCGACGCTATCGCGGTTACCGCAGGTCCAGGCCTTGAACCAGCACTTTGGGTCGGTATTAACTTCGCGCGCGCACTCGCACTTCTCTGGGACAAACCGCTTGTGGCAGTGAATCATATGGAAGGTCATATACTTGCCGCTCTCGCATCTGAAAGGTCCGACCTTAATGCAAGTTCTCAAGGTCGGACCTTAGAAATTCAAAACGTACATCTGCCGGTGCTTGCGCTTCTCATATCTGGCGGACATACCGAGCTGGTGTTGATGAAAAAATGGCTTAAATATGAGCTTATCGGCCAGACGCGCGACGACGCAGTGGGAGAAGCCTTTGATAAGGTCGCGCGTATGCTCGAGCTCCCCTACCCGGGCGGCCCCGAGATCTCGCGACTCGCTGAATCCGCAAGGTCGAACCTTAATGCAAGTTCCCAAGGTTCGACCTTAGAATTCAAACTGCCACGACCGATGATCGATTCAGGGACATGCGATTTCTCATTTGCAGGACTGAAGACTGCTGTGTTGTATCTGCTGAAAGACAAGTCTGATTTGAATGATGAGGAAAAGAAATATCTTGCACATGAATTTGAAAATGCGGTCGCTGATGTGCTGTGGAAGAAGACGGCACAAGCACTTGAAGAGGCGAACGCTGAGACACTTGTAATCGGCGGTGGCGTTTCAGCCAACACACACATTCGTCGTGTGTTCACAGAAAACATGAAAAACGAATTCCCGAGGGCGGCCCTCCGTATTCCTGTCGCAGCGCTCACCACCGACAATGCCATCATGATAGCCCTCGCTGGCTACTACCGCGCCCTCCGCAAAGAATTCGTTACCAGCATCACCGCGAACGGCAATCTTTCTCTCGCCAAAAAGCCCTAATTTGCTATATTTTACAGAATGCCTGAAAAATTCCTGAAGCCGTACGACTCAACTGCGACTGAAAGTCGTATCTATGCCGAATGGGAGAAAAGCGGTCTCTTTAACCCTGATGAGTGCGTGAAGCAGGGCGTGACGAAAGCAGATGCGCCGACCTATTCCATTGTCCTTCCGCCGCCGAACGTTACCGGACGGCTCCACATGGGCCATGCGCTCATGCTCGCGGTTGAGGACATTTTTGTGCGCTTCAAGCGCATGCAGGGCTTCCGCACACTCTGGGTGCCGGGTACCGACCATGCGGCTATCGCGACGCAGTCTGTTGTTGAAAAACAAATCAAGAAAGATGAGGGTAAGAATCGTCATGACCTTGGACGCGAAGAACTCTTAAAGCGCATTGAGACATTTGCCGCGGAGAGCCACGACACGATTATCGGGCAATTAAAGACGATGGGGGCATCACTTGATTGGTCGCGTGAGGCATTCACGCTCGACGAGACGCGCACACGTGCAGTGCGCAAAGTGTTCAAAGAGATGTATGACGCGGGTCTTATCTATCGGGGACTTCGCATCGTCAATTGGGACCCGAAAGGACAGACGACGATTTCTGACGACGAGATTGTGTATCAAGAAGAAAAGTCTACTTTCTATTATCTGAAATATGGGCCATTTACTATTGGCACCGCACGCCCAGAAACAAAGTTCGGCGATAAGTACGTAGTGATGCATCCAAACGATTCGCGTTATGCGGATTGGAAAGATGGTCAGAAAATCGATCTTGAATGGATTAATGGTCCTATCACCGCGACAGTCGTAAAGGATGAATCTATTGATATGGAGTTCGGTACTGGCGTGATGACCATAACGCCGTGGCACAGTATTGTCGATTTCGATATTGCCGAGCGGCACGAGCTTGATAAGGAGCAAATTATCGACGAGCGTGGCAAGCTCCTCCCTATCGCGGGTGAATTTGTCGGAATGAAGATTGTCGAGGCGCGCGCAAAGATTGTAGAGAAACTGCGCGTAAAAGGATTGTTAGAAAAAGAAGAATCGTACGTCCACAATATCGCGACCGCTGAACGCACAGGTGGCATTATTGAACCACAAATTAAGTTGCAGTGGTTCGTAGACGTCAATAAAGAAGTCATTGGTCGCGGAAAGACGCTGAAGGAGATGGTGATCGAGCCTATGCGCTCAGGCGCAATCAAAATCGTTCCAGAATATTTCGAAAAAACTTATTTCCATTGGGTAGAAAACCTACGTGACTGGTGCATTAGTCGACAAATCTGGTACGGGCACCGCGTCCCAGTCTGGTATAAGGGTGATGATATTTCAGTCGGTATTGAGCCAAAAGAAGAGGGGTGGATGCAGGACGAGGATACGCTGGATACATGGTTCTCGTCTGGATTATGGACTTTCTCGACGCTCGGTTGGCCTGAACAAACAGATGATTTGAAAAATTATCACCCAACCGACCTCCTCGAGACCGGCTACGATATCCTCCCATTTTGGGTTATGCGCATGATACTCATGACTGAGTTTACACTTAACACTATCCCGTTTAAGACCGTCTACCTCCACGGACTCGTGCGCGACGCGCAAGGACGAAAGATGTCTAAGTCGCTTGGCAACAATCTCGACCCACTCGAGATTACGGCAAAGTTTGGTGCGGATGCGGCGCGAATGGCACTTATTGTCGGCAACACGCCCGGGACTGACATGCGCATGAGCGAAGATAAGATTAAGGGTTACAAGCATTTTGCGAACAAGTTGTGGAATGTCGCTCGGTTTGTTCTTTCGCAGGAACGTACCGGAGAAATGAGAGCGGATTTGAAAGCCGAATTTGATGCACTCATTGTGGGTGTTACGAACGATATTGAGGAATTCCGCACCTATATGGCTGCAGAGAAGCTCTATCACTACGTGTGGCATCGTTTTGCGGATGAAATTATTGAGGAGAGCAAGAACAAGGCTGAATACGGCGCCACGCTCTACTACATCTTAGAGAATTCACTCAAACTCCTCCACCCTTTCATGCCGTTTGTGACCGAAGAAATCTACCAGTCTATGCCCTACAAAGAAACTGGATTTCTGATGACTGCCCCTTGGCCGGTGGTAGAATAAAGGAGTGACTTTTACCGCTACTACGCTCGGCTACGCATTTCTCGGTGGCCTCCTGCCCTCCTTTATCTGGCTCTATTTCCTTCTGAAAGAGGATGCTCAGCATCCTGAACCTAAAGTGCTCATCATGTTCACCTTCATCGCCGGTATGGCGGCGGTGCCGCTCGTACTTCCGCTCGAGCAATACGCCAGAGGACATTTAAGTGACAATATGTCGATTCTGACCTCATGGGCGCTCATCGAAGAGGTGCTCAAATACGTAATGGCGGCGATGTTTATCCTCTGGAGAAATGCGGTCGATGAGGCTCCAGACTATGTTATCTACATGATTACCGTGGCGCTCGGCTTTGCTGCTGCAGAAAATATGCTCTTCTTGCTCACACCCCTTTCAAGCGGCAATATTGCATCTGGCATCTTTACTGGCAATTTGCGTTTTCTTGGTTCCACTCTTCTGCATGTCGTTGCTTCTTCTGCGATAGGATTCGCACTCGCTTTTTCGGCTTCGTATCGACCGGTAAAACGTATGGCGGCCGCAGCACTGGGACTTATCCTCGCCGTCGCATTGCATACTGCGTTCAACGCGCTTATTATGAATCCAGGCACTTCGTCTACCTTTAGTGCCTTTTTCCTCATCTGGATGATTGCGGTTGTCTTTTTCGCCGCATTCGAGGTGCTAAAATATTTCCAGTATCGTAAACTTCCTAACAACACTTTTCGAACATGAATATGAAGCGCTCGTTCTTTGATCGACTGTCCGGCAATACGACCGTTGATACTACCTTTGACTCGTTTGATGACGAAGTACCTGCTACACATACGTCTATACAGAAAGGAACACACCCTCTCTCGGGAAACAGCTCTCGACCGATACTGCGTGATGAGGATTTGCCATCTGGGGATGAGGGGCAACTTCCGGTCGACGTACATCAGACAGGGAGCGACCTCATCATTCGAGCCTTTGTCGCGGGAGTACGCCCTGACGAACTCAACATTTCCATAAGCCGCGACCGAGTCGAAATCGAGGGTTCGAGGATGGAGCGCGAGCAAGTCTCCGGACCTGATTATTTCACACGAGAACTTTTTTGGGGTTCGTTTTCGCGTCTCATTATGCTGCCGCAAGAAGTAGATGTTGAATCTTCTTCTGCAAGCGCCAAGGATGGTCTCTTGACTATCATCTTGCCGAAACTCGACAAGGCCCGCCAGACAAAACTGCGTGTAAAGGCCGGCTAATTTACTCAAGCGTCACTGCCGTCACGTTCGGCGGCACGGCTGTGATTGTGACTGTAAAAGGTAATCGAGTGACGAGACGTCCGTCGACTGTCTCTATATGTACCCGCCACTCTCCCGCATCTTGTATCGACACCGATGAATAGCCCCGATAGCCGCCATCGCGTCCACCTTGAATCGAATAGGGGACAGTCGCCCTCGTGACCCACTTCTTTCTTGCAGTGTCATACCACTGCCAGCGATGCACAATGGTCGTGCGAAGTGTCGTTGGTGCAAAGACAGAACTATACGCAAACAAAGAATCACCGCGAGCTATGTGCAGAGTGGGTGTCAAGCCGAAATACCGCACTTGCCACGACTCTCCCTCACTAGTTGCCAGATAGTCGCCCGGAACGCGCCAGACCAAATGATAGACGCCTGCCGCCTTAGCCGCGAGCGGTAATGGTGGCAATATGTTGGTGAAATAAAATACATTCATAAGAACGAATACAACGGAGGCTCCTATGCGAATCTTCAATACATCGACAAGAAAACGGTCGGGAGCAAGCACTCGAAGCAAAACGGTAAACAATGCAAACAACAGGACTGCGAGGATACCACTCCCCACAAATGTCAACGTCCCAATAGTGCCGGTGTAAATCGGCACCGCAAATATCAGGTATGAATATACTGCGAAGAAGAACAGCACGCTTGTGAAGACAAGTCGCGCATGAGCACGATGAAAATATTCACTTCCAAGAAATACAAGAAAGAGCGCGAGAAGGAACGGCCATGACGTGGCAAGGCTCGCTGAACGTCCATAGAAAATAACGAAGCCGCTCCAGAACCCGCCGAGCGCAAATTGTGTCGCGAGCGGAAGAAGAAAACTCAAGCGCGGGCGCTGGTGGCCCCGGGAAGCGCGAGATTCGATCCATTGCAGAAGCGGGATTGAGATAAAACAGATAGCAGCATACACAGCAAACACTACCTGCGTCTGCCAGAGGTCAACGCGATCGAAAAGCAAAGTGTCAGCGACAAAGCCGGCAACCATCGCCAAAGCGGAGAGATGCCGTTCATGAGCTTGAATCCACAGAAAGATCTTCTGGAACATAGTAGTGTGCTTGGACCCAGGCTCGAACTGGGGACCCCCGCCTCTTCAGGGCGATGCTCTACCAACTGAGCTATCCAAGCGATGCAGACATATTACCACGTGAGAGTTTTTCTTTCACGGTCTCTGTAAGAAATCGGGTACGTGATACACACGTGACGTACTCGCATAATTCTCAACTGCTCGAAGCAAATCTTCTTGCGTCAAGGGCGTTTCTGGATCTTTCGTTCGTTCAAATACTGAAACAATCGCCTTTTCGCATATATCTTTGATATCAGCTCCGCTGTATTGTTCTGTTTTCTGTGCAAGCCCCGCGATATTCACACCGGTGTCGAGTTTTGTCCGTGTAAGATACAGCTGGAAAAGCTTTTCTCGTTCGGCAGACCCCGGAAGGGGAATCTCGATCTGCGTCGAAAGCCGTCCACCACGCAGTAGTGCGGGATCAAGAGCGTCCGGTGCGTTCGTCGCCCCGACTACGAAGACGTTGTTCGAATCTCGAATACCGTCGATTTCTTGCAGAACTTGGTTTGCGACTGTGTCACTTACTCCCGCTGTACCTCCGCTGGCTCCACGCCGTCTCATGAGCGAATCAATTTCATCAATAAATATAATAGAAGGTTTGTGCTTGCGAGCTTCTTGGAATAGGTCTTTGATGCGTTGTTCGCTTTGTCCGAACCACATACTATTAATGTCCCCAGCTGTAATCACAAAGAAAGCTGCCTGCGCCTCATTCGCGAGTACTTTTGCTATAGTAGTTTTCCCAGTTCCTGGTGGACCATAGAGTAGTATTCCCTTCGGCGGATCAATGCCAAGTTTAGCGGTAATATCAGGATTCTCTATCAGACCAACGACACGCTTGAGCTCTGCGAGTGTATCCCCACCGATAATAAGATCCGACCATTTCAGTTGTTTTACGTCGCCCTTTCCCAGCTGAGAGAAATTCCTTTTGTTTTCATCCGAGCTCTTTGGACCTTGAGTGTAAAATATCCGTGTCATTACCCACCCGGTCGCAGTACCCGTTGATGACATAAAAAGCCACATTGCACTCATGGCATCACCATTGTATCGGAAAAGGTATAGAGCCATGAGAAGCTGTGAGCCGAGCGCGAAACCATAGGTGCCATCCACCATGTGCTTCGTGGATACCTTGAACTTCATACGCCGAAGCGCGAAGGGTAATCCAATAATTGCACCTAAAAATAAAATGACTACGAGAAGATGCCACGGGCTAAGCAAGTTCGAAAGATCTTGCGATACAGTTCGCTTATCAGAAAGTTGTTCCTTCGTGAGAGGATCGAATCCTTCTGGAATATCGGTGGTGTGTGCTTTAAAGTATTGAATGATTGCGGAATCAGTTACAACCGTTCCGAAGTATGGATCGACGACCACACGACGACCCCAATAGAATTTTTTTATAATTGAATCGTATCGCACAAAATCTACTACGTAATAAAATTGCGTAGGACCTTCGAGCAACTCACTTTTAATAGCCGAGTAATCTTGCGCTAAGGCAAAATAGTCGCTCGCGATAGCTTTTGCATTTCCCGCTGTATATGAATAAAGAATTTGCTGATTCTCTGCATTTACTTTAGGTTCCGTGACAAGTCCGTTCAAATCTGCAATGACACTTTTGTACGAAGCATAATGTTTACTGTCAGTAATCACTACCCCAGTGCGCGGCTCGATAATTGCACGCCCATAATAATATTGCTGTTTATCATCAAGGTTTGTTCTATGAAATCCATAAAATGCAACGAGTATCCATGTTTTACGATTAGAATCCTGAGCAAGAAAGACGACCGGTTCTGCTCTCGTAGGTGCATTAATCGTGACGGCGGCTTCTTGAATCGCGGTAGAAGTCGCGATTTGTGCGTGCGTTATGAGTGGAAATGTGATTAACAATAATGCCGAGACCACTATTCCACGAACTCCATATATGTAGCGTCTATACATACTACCTTTGCCCTGCTTTAAACGAGTTTATCAGCTTTTGTATTTCAGTGATAGTGGAGTTCCCGGACGTTGTTCCGCTCGGTGCCGTGGAGAATTTGGAGACTATCGGCTGCAGATATTGCTGATAGAGATAGAAGGGTGTGATGAGCACCGCAAGCCAGAATATAATGCTTGTGATTAAGCCATACCACTGGTGGCGCCGTATAGCACGGAGCATGTCGTGGTTGTCCTTCGTAAACGCACGAATCTCGGTAAGTGTCTGCTTCAATTCTGGGTCCATGGATATATTTTAGACTACTTTATCAATCTCGGATGGCCAATCCCCCGTCGGAATCCCCTGCTCTTTGAAATAGATAAGATCGCCTGGTTTGATATTTTCCTCGACGCCGAGCATTTTTGCGGCACTATTGAGCGCATAATAGTATACATAGTAATGTTGCAGCATCTGTAAATCAGGGTCCTCCGACATTTTCTTACCCCAGTTTTTATAGGAACCGGGCATCAGTATATCAAGCATATGATAATCCACGGTTCCATCTGGCTTTTCATATACAGTGATGTTATTGGGTCCAAATATATCGGCCGGGAGACCGGTTTTCTTGCTGTAGACGATGAGTTTTGTGACGATTTCTGTCAGCACAGCACGATATCTCTTATCTTGCCACAATGTTTCTACTTGAGAAAGAAAGTTGGATTCAACGAACGTACGTGCCATCAATAAAGCAGCCTCAATATTTTTCGTTTTCCAGAAATCATTTCCCATTATCACGCCCGTATTAAGACTCTTGGTTCGGAATCGCTCAGGGTCTTTCAATTCCTCCGCTAGTAACTGTGTTTCGGCCAGCATCTCAACTTCCGTCTCATAGGTATCCGGCAGTTTCTCGACGAGCCCTTTCTGGTGTTCTCCGAGAAAGTCGCGTAAGAAACCTTTCGTGATGGGTACCTTTATGCGAAAAACTCCTCTTCTCAGAAAATGTTCTTCACCGAAAATCTCTTTTGCATCTTTTTCTTCTTGCTTTTCTGTATTAATCAGAGTCTTCTGATATTCATTGCCTACTCCCTCAGATGCAATAGGCTGGTTGTTCTCCACCGCAAGTAGATTTTCGACCTTCCATCGAAGGATATCACTACTTACTTTCACAATCTTCCTCGTACTTCCTTGTGTTTCAAATACAACCTTATCCGAACCCATCCCTATCAAGATAAGTCCTTGACTCTTCAAGGGTTCTTGTAAAAACATTTCTCTAATCTTCCCCTCCATCCCTTCCATATCCTTACAGTATACCTTAGTGCCACTGGCAGGAGTCGGACCTGCATTTAGGGATTAGGAATCCCTCGTTCTATCCGTTGAACTACAGCGGCGGTTTATAAAGATACTATCCCTTTACCGCATTCTTTTCCAATGAGCGCTATGGCACTCTGAATGAGAAGACGGTCTCGTATGCCCGACTTCACTCGCACTCTGCACATACCATGTGGAAGTTTTCCTTTCTTTTTTCCTTCTATGACTTCCACGCGTTCAATGAGCTGTTGCGATAAGCCTGTCATCCGTGCCCAGTATACTTTTGCTTCTGATACTGATATCTCAGTGTGGACCCTCAAGGAGATGGACAGTCGGTCGTTAGGTATGTTGAGGCTTTTTAAGCAATAAATAAAAGTTTGTATGAGAAGTGGATCTGAATTAATTACCGTAAAGTCCCTTTTAGTACCCTCGCCCCAATACAGTCCGACGAGAAGAAAGAAGTAGTCGCGATGCGAAAGCTTGCTCAATAACTTTTCTGCCTTGATCTCTATATTCGCACGCAGACCTTTGGCACGATCTTTCGATCCTCCCTGTTTCTCTCTGAGAATTGTCTGGAATTCGACCGGAACTTGGACTCCCTTTATGTGTCGCTGAACAGTCGTTATGGGTGTTCCGGTTTCTCTTGAAATCTCAGGAATACTCTTCCCCTGCTTTCGTAAGCTAATGAGATATTTATGTTGTTTATCCGACAATATTCGATACATATTTAGAATATAACATATACGTCCTAGTATACGGTCGTTTTATCCACACACTTTACAATACAAAACACACGCCGCTTGGAGCAACGTGCGTTTTATAAATGAGCGTTATGCGGTAATGCCTGCCTGCGCAGGCAGGCCAAGAGTGGACACGAGCCTCTCCTTGTCAAAACCGATAATCATTTCATCTCCCACGAAAAGCACGGGAACACCCATCTGGCCGGACTTCTGTATCATTTCTTGGCGCTTTTCGAGGTCGTGCGCGACGTCATATTCGATGTAGTTGATTCCTTTTTCTTTAAGAAAATCCTTGCTCATCTGGCAGAAGTGGCACGTCGGGGTGCTGTAAATAGTGACTTTTTTATCCATGTTTTTTGATTATGCAACAAGTATACCATGTAGAGTTATCCACACTACTACGCCACAGGAATGGCTTCGTAGTGCACGGCACCAAAGGGCAGGCTCGAGGGGATTCCTCGAGCCTAGGGGACGCGCTTTTTGTACTTTCCAGTTGGCAGCAGTACCCTCGAGAATTCCTGAAAGCGCCGAATGATACCAGGAGGCTTATTGAACAACCATGTCGTTTCTCTTGGTTTTTGGGCTGGCGACTCTTCGTAGTACGCACTTGCGGCAAGCCGCAGTCTCCTTTCAAGCGCTTCAACCTCGGCCGCAGGCGGAATTATTACCTCCTTCGGCAGAGATGACTTGTACACCTTGCTTTGCTTCCTCATACACACCTCTCTCGTAAGAATCTATAAAAATGGTATCACGTTGTGCGGGTACCGGGAATCGAACCCGGGTCTCAACCTTGGGAAGGTCGCATTCTACCACTAAACCATACCCGCTATTTGAATAAATTTAATATCTTCTCCCACCACGAGAGCTCTGGTGTCGTTGTCGCCGCCGCCGGTGGCACTACCACGATAACCTCTTCTCCTGGCCGCGCAACCCCAAATGCCGTCCGTATTGCGGTGTCGCGTCCTCGCTCTGTCTCAAGAGCCGCAACATTCGCCTGAAGCACTGCCTTTCGCTCTTCAAGTACTTGATACTGCGATTTTGCTTCATCTGCCTTCGTCATCGCAATTTGTGCCTTCCCGATGAGCCCCCATATGAGCGACATGAGCCATACCGCAATAACGATGAGGACTACGGTCAAAAATCCTTCCCGCCACTGTTTCGCGCGCATACAGGCAGTATAACAAAACAAGGTTCGACCTTGGGAATCTGATTTAAGGTCGAACCTTGTTTTGCTTCACTCGGCAGAGGATTGCACCATTTTCATAAAGACTTCTTCGGGGATGTTTACTTTCCCTCTTCCCCGCTCCAAGAGCTTCTTCTTCCCCTTTTTCTGCTTGTCGAGCAGTTTGTTTTTACGTGAGACATCGCCGCCGTAGAGGTAGCCGGTCACATCCTTGCGCATCGCAGAGAGACTCCGTGAGGCGATGATGCGTCCGCCGCTTTTTGCTTGGATCTTGGTCACGAAGAGTTGTTTTGGCAGAAGGCTATGCAATTTCTCCACCATTTTTTCCGCGTCTTCCTGCACCCGACGCGTGGCGACCACGCGCGCGAAGGCCGGTACTGGCTCATCTGCCACCAACACATCAAGTCGCACCACGTCTGCAAGTCGTTCTGGAAGAATTTCGTATGAGAGCGACGCATAACCTGACGAAATACTCTTAAGCTTATCGAAAAAGCCACGCATAAGCTCTCGCAGCGGCATCTCTACCTGCATCTCGATGCGTCCATCATGATACGTTTCCGTGCCGATAGTATTTGCTTCGTGGTCGTAGAGCATTTGCACCAGTGCACTGACCACATGTGGCGGTGTGATAATAATAACTTTCGCCCACGGCTCTTCTATCTTCTCAATGTTGCCATGCTCTGGAAATTTGGCGGGTGTATAAATAATTTCGCGTTTACCACTCGTCATCGTCACCACATAGGAAATTGTGGGTATCGTCACGATAAGTGAGAGGCCGAACTCGCGTTTCAAGCGTTCGGTGACAATCTCGAGATGGAGAAGCCCTAAGAAACCGCAACGGAACCCCCTTCCGAGCACACCCGATGATTCTTCTTCAAATGAAAGTGAGGAGTCAGAGAGCCGCAAGCGTTCAAGCGACTGTCGAAGAACGGTTAAATCATCTTGATTATTTGGGTACACCGACGCCCACACGACCGGTCGCGGGCGTTCATAGCCCGGGAGCGCTGGGAGAGTACCCTTTGCCGCGCCGATAGTGTCACCCACCGCGACGACACCCGCTTCTTTTATACCGGTCACAATATAGCCGATTTCACCCGCTGATAATGTATCGGCTGGACGTTCTTCCGGTGCGAAAATACCAACTTCAAGCGCAATGAATTCCTTCCCGGCTGCGGAGAAACCGAGCGATTGTCCTTTTCGGAAGATGCCATCAAACACCCGCAGGTACACCGCAATTCCGCGATGTTTTGAGAAAGAAAAATCAAAAATAAGTCCGCGAGGCTCTGTGCCCGCCGCCGCGCTGCGCGGCGGCGGGACGCGTTCGACAATCGCTTCCAGAAGCTCGTCGACGCCAGCACCAGTCTTTCCCGATACGGCAAGCACGTTTTCTGGTGATACTTTCAGAAGTTGCGCAAGTTCTGATGTCACATCGGCGACGCGTGCCGCAGGAGAATCTATTTTCGAAACGATGGGAATAATGACACAACCTTGTGCCTGTGCCGCTGCAAGCGTCGTCAGCGTCTGCGCCTGCACGCCTTGCGTCGAATCCACGAGAAGAAGCACGCCCTCGACTGCGTGGAGCGCTCGCGAGACTTCGTAGGAAAAATCGATATGCCCTGGAGTGTCAATTAAATTGAGAACATACTCACCGTACTGCATTCTTACGGGTTGCATCTTGATAGTGATGCCCCGTTCGCGTTCAAGGTCCATACGGTCGAGCACTTGGTCGCGCATCATACGCTCCGGTATAGTCCCCGTTCGTTCAAGCAGTCGGTCAGCAAGTGTGCTCTTTCCGTGATCGACGTGCGCGATAATAGAAAAATTGCGAATGTATTTTTGATTCATACAACAGCTAGTGTACCGGTGGCGTCTCTTCAGCGGAAGGAACAAGCACACCAGAGCTCCCTCCCGGAACTCGGATGAGTTTGTTAAGCGCGTTTGTCACGATACGAAATTCTTCATTCTCCACAAAATAAAGCGCAAGTGCGGCGGCAGAAAGACCCACGACACCGGCGACGAGTCCTTCCGCAAAAACGGCCACGAGCGTAGTCAGAGGCGCGATACTCCCCTCAAGTACTAAAGTCACATAGGCCGCCGCGCCGCCAGCGAGAGCGGCGATAGAACCGTCAACAAGCGGACGAGAAAGTGTGCTCGCAAGACCGGGCGAGACACTCCGGAGCGCTATGAGAGAAAGAATTGCGAGAAATATCTGACCGAGCGTCGCGGCAAGCGCAATGAGTAAAATAGCGGTGCCGGGCACGTCACTCACCTTCAAGAGCGCGGCAAGCGACGCTGGCATCCCTGAATCAGGGAGTGCGAGAAATGCGAGCGCAAACACGACGGTCAGGAGACCGCCCGCACATTGATACGCAAGTGGTCGCCACGATTGCCGCACCGCATACAACGCGCGCGAAAAGAGAAGTATAAGTCCTTGCGCGACCAGACCCACCGCAAGAATCGCAAGAAGCGCGGCGGTGAGACGCGTCGCATTCCAGTCGAACGCACCGGTACCAAGAATCACGCGTACGATGTGTGCGCGCAAGACAACGATAAGCCCGATGGACACTACCGACCAGAGAATAACGTGTCGCGCGCCCGCAGAGAGAATACGCGTAAACTCTTCACGTCTTTCAACGGCCGATGCCTCAGAGAGTGCTGGAAATGCGGCGATGGCATACGAAGAACCGATGAGCGCGAGCGGGACCGCGGCAAGATTGCCCGCAAAGGTGAAGACGGAAATCGCACCGGAGCCGATTCTCGAGGCAAGAGCCGTGAGAACGAGTGCAGTTATCGAACCCATCCCGAGTGCGAGCGATCGCGGTATCGAATCCCGTATCACCGGCAGCATTAAGGAAATGCTTGGGAGACGGAAACTCGGGAATACGCCGGTATTCACAATAACCGGGAGATTAACCGCGAGATACGCAATCGCACCGACGATAACGCCAGCACCGATGCCCGGAAGACCCCAGAGCGGATACAGATACACCGTACCGAGGATGATGCCGAGATTGTAGAGCACGGGTGATATGGCGAAGAGCACGAAACGCCGGTGTACCTGCAGCACGCTCGCGAGCACGCCCGAGAGACCGAGGAGAATCGGCTGGAGAAGGAGCATACGCGCGAGCAGGACGAAATCGGCTTGATGTGGCGATGCGGCAAAACTCGGATATAGAAAAGCAAGAAATTGCGGCATAAAAACTGCAAGTACCACACAAATAAGCCCGCCCACACCAAAGAGGAATGTCGCTGACTCGGACAAAAGACGCCGCGTCGATTCCCTCTCCATACCCGTAATGCGCGGAATAAGCACATAGGCAGAAACGAGCGAAGCGACGAGCGCGAAGACGAGATCCGGCACGCGAAACGCCGCGTAGTAGAGGTCGAGTATCTCTCCCGCGCCGAAGGTATGCGCGAAGGTGCGGTCGCGCAGAAGAGCGAGTAGCTGCGACGCGAGCGTGAGCGACGCGAGCAGATATGCGGCCTGGTGGAGCCCTTGTATGGGCGCGGCAATGCGCGAATACGCGGCCTTTTGGAAGCCGCGTAAGGGGGCTGTAATGCGCTCGAAAGTCTCTCGAACCATCGACCCATCATACTCTAAAACGGCTACTCCATCACTCCTTTGATGAAGACGTGTCCGCCTTTGGTGAGGCATTTGCCCGAAACGCCAGAGAGTAATGTGCCCCCTTCGGCAAGACACTCATCATAATTTGCCGCCGTAGAGGGACTTGTTGGATTTTGGTTGGTGTCGATTGGCGGAACATTTGATGGCGACTGTTCCACACTCGGTGACCCGCCATGATAGAAAAAGAAGAACCCTCCAAATAGCAGTGCCGCGGCAACAATCGCAAATAAATTTGATTTCATATCGTAGTTACCAAGGGGAGTCCTTGGTAAAAGTAAGCCACTCTGCAATAAAAGACTTA
>JBBUDY010000026.1:0-2088 GCA_038057055.1 Patescibacteria group bacterium
CGAAGAAGGAGGTGCCGCTGATGTAACTGGTGCCGTGCACTGCGAAGCCTGCTGCGGGCGAAGTAGTACCGATGCCGACGTTGCCTTGCGAGGTGATGATGAAGGCGGTGGTCGTGGCTGTTGGTGTCGAGGAGCTGACGGTGAAGAGCGGACCATTTTCTGATGCGAGGCCGGCGACCGAGAGCTTCGCCCACGGCGAAGTGGTGCCGATGCCGAGGTTGTTGCTGAATGTGGAAGCTGCCGTTCCTGAACTTAAATTGATGGAACCGTCGGTGGAGGCGACGCTAGAACCGGTAAGGTAGAGCGTACCGCTGCCGACCTGGAGCGTACCGAGTACCCTCACATTCCCTTCAAACGTCGAGGTCGCTGTGGCTGACGAGCCGCCAATATAGATTGGTCCGGCTGAAGCGAAGACCCCGCCATAGAGTGATGTGGGGGTCGTCGTCCCGATGCCGACGGAGCCGCCGTTCGTGACAATGAAGGCGGTGTTGTGGGCGATGATGTCGTTACCGACGAAGTTGTGCGTGCCCTCTATCTCTACGTCGTAGACGTCTTCTTCGGCAACTGGTTCTACAGATACTATTTTCTCCCATACGCCGCGGCCGTCCTCGGCCGCGGCGGCGATTTCCATCCCCTCCTTCAAGTCAGTAACCTTGAACCACGACCCTTCGCCGGCGGCGACGTTGTCCACAGTCGCCCGCGAGACGCTTGACAGCCCGAGCAGGTCGGCTATAGTAGATGCACAGTTCTCCCATACCCGCTCCTCGTGAGCGGGTGTTGGCTTTTTATACGAACCATCAGGGCCGAGTGGGTACACAAGCCCTGGTACAAGCTTCACCATATCCTCAAGCTTGGCAACGATATGGGCAGCTGCATGCAATGAACCAGCGAGGAATTCCCGACCGGACACGACCGTTGTTTTCTTCCCAGATACTTTCAGATGCGATATAAGCGGCGCGAAATCGCCATCTCCGGAGAACAAAATGAGATGGTCGAATTCGCTGACCGCGCGCATACTATCCATGGTAATCTCTACATCGAAATTTGCCTTCGGCACGAGGAACGAGTGGTGTTCTGCGTCAAGGCGACTTGCTTCTGACACCAATTCGCGATGTGCATCAGGCTGCAATGCGTTGACCCAACGAGCGTTAACGTACTGTTGCAGCAATTCTGTGAGCGTGATTTTGAAATACTGAATGGGTTTTGAAACGACGTCGTATCCGAATGAACGTAGTTTGTGCATGAACTTAGCTATATTTTTATTCTCGGCATCTACACCATAGTAGATCGACGCCCGAGTGATGCCGCAGAACGACAAAACGGTCTTTAATGCCTCTAGATCCACGGCCACACCCCTGCGTCGCGCCCACGCCTTGATATTTGCGTAATCGATTAGTACAATAGATTTCACTAACGCTGCCCCGGCCGAAAGGTTGGGGTTTTTCGTTGTGCGCGCCAAGTACGGATGGTTGCCGGTCGTGCGGATAGTCTTGCCCGAGGTGGTGGTGAGCTTAAATATCGGCTTGTTACCCATATAGGCGAGCTGCTTCACACGGCTCCACACAAGCTCGCCGGTCTTCTCGTCAAGCGACTGGATCTCATCGCCTTCTTTGATATCAATAATCTCCGGCTCGTCGTACTCATAGGAGCCGTCAGCGCGCCTTCGCCTGCGGCGAAGGCGTGTGTCCCCCGTCACACACTGGGTGCTGGAGCCGATAACGAAGGCAGGACCGGCAATGCCGTTGGGATTGATGGAGAGTATGCCCCAGGGAGTCGTTGAGCCGATGCCGACGTTGCCATTTGCTCTCACTCTGAACAAGCTCGACGCCACATCCGTCGCTGTTGTCGAAGAGATATTGAACAAGTCAGCTTGAGAGCCGAGAGTGCCTGCGATGTCCAAGAACGCAGCTGGTGTGGTAGTACCAATGCCGACATTACCGCTCGAAATCGTTCCGGCGGCGGTCGTGAGACCATAAATAGTGAGGACCGGATTGCCGCCCATTTGCGCGGAGTAACTATTGATGATGCCTGCGGTCGTGGTAGCGGTGGGCATGTCTACCCAAGAAATTGCTCCGGCATCTACATCAA
>JBBUDY010000027.1:0-2293 GCA_038057055.1 Patescibacteria group bacterium
TTCGAATTCATTCGATGAATTGGGCTTTCCTGGCGACGAGAAGCCGCCAGCACTCACCAAGGCACAAGAAATAAAGCGCAGTTACCGTCAGGAATATTTAAACTCGCTTACCGATAGTGAGCGTTCAAAACTGAAATGGATGGACGCCTTCGACTTCTTGGCGGGGTTGCCAGGTAACACCACGGACAAAAGGGCCGAGGAATTCCGCAAGGAAAAACACGAACGTATCCTGGAAGCGAAGGGAGCCGTGGAAGCAACCGTTAAAGGTGCCAGGCTCGTTCGCGGTTTGAAAGCTGAACAGCAGGCCGAAGCGGCGAAACTCTACGGCGATACCCTGCCGGCTGAATTCCGCGCATTCTTCGAGAAATTGGTTACGACCGGAGACGGGCAGGAAGTTGTCGCCCTCGGCGATCCGCGCGTATTCGCCATGCTGCTGCAAGTCCATTCCGGTGATAGGGAAAAGGCATTGCTGGACCTGGCCGATCACTCCAAGGTCAAGACCATCACCGAAACGCTGGACACCCAGGATATCCCGAAAATCCGGGCGAAGTTGGACCTCATGCAGAAAATGCCGGGCTTCGAGCAATGGCGCGCGAAGCCGAAGAAATCGTTCGAGGACTTGCGGCGCGAGAACGATCAGGTACAAGACCCGCGCTATAAATTGTCGGAAGGCGAGTTGGCGACGCTGGAGCGCAACGACAAAAAGATACTGCCGGCCTACGGAATTTTTACTGGCGAAATGCTCGCTAAAAGACTGGAGGAAGGCCCGAAGAAAGATGTTGAGGACAGACGCGCGCGGATTCAACTGGATATCGCCGCCGGTAAAGACATTCCAGACGTAGACAGAAAGTTCCTCGATGAATTGAACAAGGCCGATCCCATCATCCAACTGCGGCGCGACATCTTGGGCGGCAAGGATACATCCCCACCGGCTAAAACGGCGAAGCCAAAACTCAGCAGGGAGGCAGCTTTGAAAAAACTATTAGACGCGCCGGAGAATGCCGGATTTACCGCCGACAGTCCGGCAGTTAAAGAGGCACTTAAAAGGTACGGATACTGATGCCGTTCGTCAACACACTGGAAGAAGAAAAACCGGCCTTCAGGGACACCCTGAATAATGCGCCTGTGTTCAGAGATACACTTAATGAGCAACCACAGTTCAAAGACACGCTCAATACTCCGGCATTTGTTGATACTCTGAATGATATCGCCGACGAACCTATTTCAGACAATCCGTACAACCTGAAACAGTTCACCGAACTGACCAATTATATCCGTCCGTTCATGCGGGCGGGTGAGGTCATGGCGGAAGAAGTGGTCGGCGGGGCAAAGGATGTGGCGGCAGCGTTCACGGAGCCTCCGAGCGGACTTGAATTGCTTGCTCCCACCGCCGCGAAGACAGCAAAGACGGTGTTGGGCGCTGGCCGTGTTCTTTTTTCGCCAATCACCGCACCGATCAGGGCTTTCGCCGGTGAGCCGGCGAAACAGCTTGCCGAAGAATCCGGGGCATCCCCCGAAACCGCCGGACTCGTACAAACCGGAACCGAACTCGGATTATCCCTGCTTGCCCCGTTTGGCTTGCCCAAAGCGGTGAACATGGTTCTGGCTGGGAAAGACCCCTATCTGCTGACAAAACTGAATGCCCCCAAGGCTGTCATATCCACTTCGACAGAGGCGTTCAAGAAAGAAGTCGGTGATGAATTAACGTCGCGCGTTGTCCAGCAACCATCGCTGTCCACCGCCGCCAAGGCGAAACAATTCCTTGAAACCGATTTAAGTAAAATCGAAGTACCGCTTCCCGGCGTGGACCGGCAGGTGAACTACGCCAATTACCTCATTACCACGGAGGACGCAAAGAAGGCGATTGTCGCCTCGGAACGTCTTCGTGGTTCGACGAAAATCACCGTGCCGTGGGCGCAGACCGAGAAAGAAGCCGTTGAAAGCGGTATCACCATCCGCGACCTGCTGGATCGCGGCGCGCGGCAGGGACATAACACGATCCAAATCGAGGCGTTCAAGGGCATCACGAACGCCGCTGCCCGGAATGTCACCGCCTTGCGAGACAAGGTAAATGCCGGCTTGGCGACCGATGCCGAGCGCGCCTTGTTCATGGTGCAATTCGACGAGTGGATGAATATTGAAAGACAGTTTCAAGGAGCCAAAGGCGAAGTTGCCAGAGCATTGAATATTCTTGGAAAGCCAACAGGCCCGGCGGCGCAAATGAAAGTCCTGAAAGGACTGGCCGACGGGAAACTGTCCTTGGCGAACGGGAAGAAGATACAGGAACTTGGCG
>JBBUDY010000028.1:0-1283 GCA_038057055.1 Patescibacteria group bacterium
GGTTGCACTCGTCTTTCACATGCGCGCTCTGGATGTCGGGTATTTGAAGAAAAAAGTTGGGCAAGTTGATAAAAAAACGCTCATCGCGATACGTACACAAGCTCGCCGGCTTATTGGATAGCATCTCCCTATGTATGGCCGGTCGGCTAACAATAAGAATATCTGTAATTAACTGGTATTTCCTCAAAAAAGGCCTCGGCCTGCGCCAGTAAAAAAAGTTTGACAAATATAATCAGTCGTGCTATATAAATAAATGGAGCGAATGTCCGCTCGTCGTTGTAGAGTCTCATTTTTTGGGAGAACGAAATGGAGTCAGTTTCTGGTTTAGTCGGCCACGGTTTAAAAGCCAAGGTCAAAATCAAGCAGTTCCATGACTGGGAGGGCGTTGATGTTATCGTGTCCGTGCTTCAGTGGAAACGAGTAGTCGCAAGCCGTGAGGATTGTATTCCACACGACTCCGCCGTTTTCACAGAAGCGAAAGGTATCCTTCGGGAGGGTAACTTTCACCCGAAAAGAAATGCTCGTTTCCAAAGAAAGGTTGCACGTCTTATCCTCGGAGAATTGAGAATACGACAAGAGAGTCTTTATTGGGACGAAGAAGAGTATATTGGAGATATACTCTAGCAACAGCCACATTGGAGTTCGCTACTCCACTCATTGTCAGTATGAGAAGATTATGTAACCCCTAGGCATGTCCAAGAGCCGGGGGTTTCTTATTTCGTATATTAAAAATAATTTTGCAGTTTAGCTAGTAATGTTGTATATTGAAATCAACGGCAGCGCCGCTTTTATTTTTATGGAGATTAGAAACATCGCAATCATCGCGCACGTCGACCACGGGAAGACGGCGTTGACTGACGCCATACTGAAGCAGACGGGAGCGGCGGCAGAGGGCACGACGATGGACTCTAACGCGATCGAGCTCGAGCGCGGCATTACTATTTATGCCAAGAACGCGGCGGTCGAGTACAAAGGCACCAAGATAAACATCGTGGACACACCCGGCCACGCAGACTTCGGCAGCGAGGTCGAGCGCGTGCTGCGTTCGATCGACTCGGTGCTGCTTGTGGTTGACGCGCAGGAGGGGCCGATGCCGCAGACGCGTTTCGTACTCAAGAAGTCTTTGGAGCTCGGGCTGAAGCCGATTGTCGTGCTGAATAAAATAGATAAGCCTGCGGCGAACCCCGCGCGCTCCCATGACCAGGTGCTAGAACTCTTTATGGAATTGGGCGCCACCGACGAGCAGTGCGATTTCCCAGTGGTGTATGCGATTGGGCGCGATG
>JBBUDY010000029.1:0-47511 GCA_038057055.1 Patescibacteria group bacterium
CAGCTCCCTCTTAAGGAGACGGTCCCTGGTTCGAGCCCAGGTAGGCGCACACAAATACAAAACGACGCCTGCGCGTCGTTTTGTATTTGTGTGTGGGTCGCAGCGATGTTCGGCGAGCACGCTGAACCGCGAGCCGGGGTCGCAGAAATTCGGTTGCGACGGCAACTGAATTATCTGTGACCACAAAATTTTGTGCCGAAAGTGGCTCGGTCACGCATAATTTCTTGCTAGAAATTTGCGCGACCCCGCCTCGCGTCGTCACGCTCCGGCCTTCGAGTCCCACTCTCGAGCCAGTCATCATTACATTCTTCCGGTGCCGAGAGTGGGACTCGAACCCACACGCCGCAGTTACGCAGCAAGAGATTTTAAGTCTCTGGCGTCTACCATTCCGCCACCTCGGCAAGCACCTTTTATTTTTACCATACGAAAGATGATTTGACTTCTATGAGGCAATACTTATATTTATATGTGGTAGTTCACCAAGGGAGATTGCAAATGAGTCAAAGAATTTTTGGACTCGCAACGTTGAAGAACAGGTCCATCAAATGTCCCAATGCAAAGTGTGGCACGATAGAATCGCCTCTTCCCAATGGGGAAGCCGTAATTCCTGTCATGCACGAAAGGTGGAGGGTGAGAGGGTATCAATGTTTTCAGTGTGGTAGGGCGTACCTCTTCCTCGGAGCGCTTGCAGATGCAGACTGGGTCATGAGGAGAAAGTAACAAGACCACCCTCCAGGGTGGTCGCAGTTTTTATATATTGAGGCCCGGGCGGGAATTGAACCCGCGCATCGAGGATTTGCAGTCCCCTGTGTTACCACTTCACCACCGGGCCGGTGTATCTGATGATACTAACTTTTAGGATATTCGCCCACCCCTTCGCCGTTATCAAGCAGAAAGTCGATGCGGGGGAGGCGCAGGTGCGTGTGCTCTTTGAGGTGTTTTGAAAAAGATTCGCGCTGTCGTTCGAGAAAGGCGAGTGCCGCGCGCGCCTTCTCCACAGGGAAAACGCTTACAAATATGTTCATTCGGTCACCGTGTGCAATACTCTGCGCACGGATGACGGTAATGAGCGATTCCGTTCCAGCTTCGCGTGCGATAAATTGCGCTGCCTCATGTGCGATGATCTCTGTGGCTCGCTCGCTCTGCTTGCGCGAACTGTGTTTGGCATCGGGAGGTATCATGACTCGCTGACGACAAACGCCACAAGCTCGTCTCCATACATCGCATCTGCGCGGCACTCGACCTCGGTGCCGAAGTCTCCTTCGGTATGAATCTCTTTTACATCTGCACGCGCCTGCTGGAGGTTGCCGATGCTTCCGCGTGCAATCTCTTCACCTTTGCGCAGTATCTTCACGCGATTGCCCACCGTGAGAGCGCCAGAGACATAGCGGGCACCGAGCACCTGCTTCTTTGCGCCCGAAGAAAAGGTCTTGAGTACGAGCGCACGTCCGAGTTCTTTTTCAGTCGTCATGCTTGGCACACACGCCGCAAGAAGTTCAGTGACTTTAGTGGAAAGCTCATAAATAATGGAGAATGTTTCGATAGAGACGGCATCACGGTCGGCGAGATCGCGGGCGATTGCATCAGTGCTCACGTGAAAGGCGATGATGGTGGCGTGTGAGGCGTGAGCAGTTTTCACATCATTTTCAGAGACACTGCCGACGCCCGAGGCGACGATGCGCACACTCGCGCGCTCGTGAATAATCTTCTTGAGTTCATGCTCGATCGCGTCGACCGAGCCGGCGACATCCGCTTTCACCACAAGCGGGAGTTCCGAGATGCCCTCAACGCCGACGCTTTTGGTCGGCGCCCCGACTTCTGACGTCGGGGCTGTGTTCGCAATAAGTATCAAAGCCTCCTTCTTTGACTTTGTGATACTGAAAAGGGACCCGGCTGCAGGCAGTTTACTAAATCCTGAAATGCGTACCGGCTCTGAAGGTCCTGCGCGTTCTATGCGTTTGCCGAGAAAGTTCTCAATAAACCGTATTGGCGCATACGAGTCGCCCGCAACGACGAAACCATCGAGGGTAAGTGTGCCGTCCTTCACGATAAGTGTCGCAGAGGCACCGCGTTTTGGGTCTTGAGTGGACTCAAGCACAAAGCCGGTTGCGCTCACCGCAGGGTCGGCAGTGAGTTCTAAGAGGTCAGCTGCGAGAAGAACGAGATCGAGGAGTTCCGGGATCCCTTCGCCCGTCTTTGAAGAGATAAGCGCATACGCAATATCGCCCCCGAGACCCTCAATGAAAATTTCATGTTCGAGGAGTGAGTTCTTGGTGTGCTCGATATCGGCATTGTTCTTGTCTATCTTGGTGATAGCGATGATAAAAGGAATTCTGGCTTCTTTAATAGCAGAAAGAGCATCAAGTGTCTGCGGCATCACGCCCTCGTCTGCCGCAACGACGAGGATAGCAATGTCGGCGGCGGCGGCACCGCGCGTGCGGAGTGCCTTAAACGCCTCGTGTCCCGGTGTGTCGAGGAAGGTGACAGGGCGAGCATTGTGGAGTGCGATGTAGGCGGCGACGTGCTGGGTGATGCCGCCCGCCTCGCCCGCGACAATATTGGCCTTCCGGATGTAATCCAAAAGGGAAGACTTGCCGTGGTCTATGTGGCCCATCACCGCGATGACGGGCGGACGTGTAGCGCGCGCCATAATCACTCTATTTCATCACAAAACTAGAAAAAGATAAAGCGCCACCCTTCGGTGACGCTATAATTTTTAAATTTTGACTATTTTTCTTGTCTGACCGGCGGGGCGGCCTTTCCTCCTACCTTGGAAAAAGAAAGACCGCCTCCCCGCCGCAATCTCTAGCAAGCTTTTATGCCTCTCTAGCGTACTGTGGACGTTGGCAGAGCCACTCAACCCGACGCTAGGGGGAAACACCCGCTAGGAAACCGGTAAAGAACGTACTCGGGCAGATTAGCACACCCATACTTTTCTGTCAAGCCCATGCTAGAATCGGAGTATGTTGTGGAAAAAGAAGCGTGTGTATCTTGATTATGCCGCCGGAGCGGCAGGGAATCCATCGTCGCCGCACGAGGAAGGAAGAAAGGCGAAAAAAATGCTCGAAGATGCGCGGACGAGCATTGCGCGGCTCCTTGAAGTGCAGAGTGACGATGTCATCTTCACTAGCGGAGCAACGGAGAGTAATGCGCTTGCGATTCTTGGACTCGCGAAGGCGGGCGACCATGTGCTCTACTTGCCAAGCGCACATGCATCAATAGTGGAGAATATGAAGTTGCTTGGTGAACGCGGAGTGAGTGTCGAAACATTGCCGATACGAGATTGCAAAGTTGATGTTCAACAGCTTGCGAAGATGATTCGACCCGAGACAAAGTTTATTTCGATGGACGCGGTGTGTGGTGAGACGGGGGTTATTTGGAACACTCGAGAAGTGAAGCAGGTCATTGGCAAAATATTTTTGCATGTCGACGCGAGTCAAGCGCCTCTGACCGAGAAGATAACGCGTGCACACTTTGCTGCAGACCTGCTCACGCTTGATGGTGCAAAAGTTGGGGTGCGCGGGATTGGTGTGCTCATCGCGCACCGTACGATTCCACTCTCTCCGCTCTATCGCGGCGGCGGGCAGGAGCGAGGACTACGCCCGGGAAGTGAATCACCGGAACTTGCAAGAGAATTCGCGGCGGCGCTTAACGCCACCGCGCATAATCGCGAGACGTTCCGGGCTTCTGCAGAGCAAATGCGCGCGCGTCTCATTGAAGCAATCAGAAATATTCCGAATATGTTCGTCAATGAAAGTCGCTTGAATGCATCGAACATTCTCAATCTCTCGCTCCCTGGACGCGATACCGACTACCTCGTTGCCCTCCTCGACGAAGCAGGGTTCGCAGTCTCGACTCGGAGTGCGTGCGAGACCGATTCAGAGGAAGGTTCGCGTGCTGTATTTGCTCTCACAGGTGACCGTGTCCGAGCAAAATCAACGCTGCGGATCTCATGGAATGCAGATGTTTCGTCCCGTGATTTGAATCGTTTTGCGGCAGCATTGATGCGCGCTGTCGCATTTATTGACAACAGCAGTCGCGGGTAGCATTATAGCCATATGAATATAGAGGAACTCTCAAAATCTCAACTCATCCTCCTCACGATTCTAGTGAATTTCGTAACTTCGGTGGCGACCGGTATCCTCACCGTCTCGCTTCTTGATAATGCGCCAGCATATGTTACCCAGACAGTAAATCGCGTTGTTGAGCGTACTATCGAGACAGTGGCAGCCGCGGCTCCTGCAGCAATAATTCAGGCACCAGCACCTTCAAATCAAGATCTCGTAACGGCAGCGATTGGTGCGGGCGCAATGCGTACGGTCGCTATTTATGCCGCAGACACAGGGACATCAACCCCGGCCATTACTGTCGGTACGTATCTACCGAAAACACGTGCTGTTGCGACCGCTGCACTTGATCTACTGCCAAAGGAGGTACTCATCGAATTCACTAATGGTTCTTTTGTTGCTGCGTCTCTCGCACATCAAGGGAAGGGTATCGCGGTCTATGGTTTCGCAGACGGCGCTACATTACCAAAAATGACTTCGCCCGTACTGGTTGCTTCAAGCGATTTAAAGCTCGGTCAAACCGTGCTCGCGCTTGGCACTGACGGTTCTGCCTCGACCGGCATTGTTGCGCGCGTGAGTGCTAAGGGTGTTCAAACAACGTTGCCGAATATCGGCGTGGGGAGCGCAGCGGTCGATCTTTCCGGAAATCTTGTCGGTATCAGTGGCGGAGAGGTGCCAGGACTCCTTATCAGTGCAGATAAAATAAGCGCGCTTCTCACAGCAACCTCGACCGCAGCAACCTCGAGTGCCGCGGTAAGGTAATATTTCCTATGCCGCCATTTAATAATTTCACCACCAAAGCGAAAGAAGCGGTGCGCCGCGCGCACGAGCTTGCGATAGAACGCGGACAGAACCACGTCTCGCCGCTTCACCTGCTCGCCGCACTTGTGCTCCAAGAAGAGTCTCTGGTGTTCTCTATGCTCGACCGTATGGAGGTTGATACCAACTTGCTCGGTGACAGTGTGCTTGAACACCTTGAGGCGCCCGAGCGAGCTTCTGTACTCTCACCTTCTTACCAGATTTATCTCACCCCAGAGCTTGCGCAAGCACTTGAAGCGGCCGGTAAGATAGCGGCAAGGATGAACGATACGTTTGTGGGTACCGAACATCTTTTTCTCGCGGTTATCGAGCATCCGGGTCCGGCGGCTGATTTACTTGCACGTTTCTCGATAGGACGCGATGCAGCGCTCGCAATTCTGAAGGAGCTCAAGAACTCAAAAGATGTGCAAGGTGCAGAACCAAAGCGTTTTCGTGCACTCGCGAAGTATGCACGGAACCTCACGAAGCTCGCTGCTGAGAATAAACTCGATCCAGTCATTGGTCGCGACAATGAAATAAATCGTGTTATCCAGATTCTTGCGCGTCGTACTAAGAATAATCCTGTATTGATTGGCGAAGCAGGTGTGGGGAAGACTGCAATCGCTGAAGGACTTGCTTCCCGCATGGCGACGAACGACGTTCCTGAATCGCTCAAGGGCAAGGAACTGCTCTCTCTCGACCTCGGGCTCATGATTGCCGGCACCAAGTATCGTGGCGAATTCGAGGAGCGAATGAAGAATGTGATGAAGGAGGTTGAGCGCGCAGAAGGGAAAGTGATTCTCTTCGTCGACGAGCTTCACACGCTCGTGGGCGCAGGTGGTGCCGAGGGCTCTCTCGATGCATCGAATATGCTTAAGCCCGCGCTCTCGCGCGGGGAGATTCGCGTTATCGGTGCAACTACGCTGAAGGAATATCAGAAATATATCGAAAAAGATGCCGCGCTCACCCGCCGCTTCCAGTCAGTGTTTGTGTCAGAACCGACCGTAGAAGACGGTATTGCAATACTGCGCGGACTGCGCGACAAATATGAACTTTTCCACGGGGTGCGTATCACCGACGGTGCTATCGTGGCGGCGGTCGAGCTTTCGGCGCGCTACATCAGTGACCGCTTTTTGCCGGACAAGGCGATTGACCTTATTGATGAAGCCGCATCGGGACTTCGTATTGCACTTGAAAATAAACCGCCACTGCTTGAGGAGACAGACCGCAAAATTCGCCGGCTTGAGATAGAGAAGCAGGCATTGCAGAAAGACTTGGAGGGTGAGCACGCCAAGGAGATAAAAGAGCGCATCAAGGTTATTGAAAAAGAGGTTGCCGATTTGAAAGAGAAGACCAGTGAGCTTGAGCTGAAGTGGAAAAACGAGAAGGAAGTGCTGACCGGTATCCGCTCCAACAAGACCGAACTCGAGACGCTTAAGATACAGGCGGATAAAGCTGAAGCGGCAGCCGATCTTGGTACCGTCGCAGAAATTCGCTATGGCAAGATTCCGCACATTCAGAAAGATCTTGAAATGAAATTAAAGCGTTTGAAGATGTTGCAGAAGTCGCGTCGTGTGTTGAATGAAGAAGTTGCCGAACAAGATATTGCGTCTGTCGTCTCGCGCTGGACCGGCATCCCGGTCGCGCGCATGCTCGAAGAGGAGGCGGCAAAACTCTCTCGCATGGAGGAGTCTTTGAAGGCGAGCGTTATCGGGCAGGACGTGGCGGTGAAGAAAGTGACGGACGCCGTGAAGCGTTCCCGCGTGGGCATCTCTGACCCGAATCGCCCTATTGGCTCCTTCCTCTTCTTGGGGCCAACTGGGGTGGGGAAGACAGAGCTCTCTAAGAAGCTTGCGGAGTTTATGTTCAACGATCCTGATGCACTCGTACGGGTAGATATGAGCGAGTTTATGGAGAAGCACTCGGTTGCCAAGCTCATCGGCGCACCGCCGGGGTATGTCGGCTATGAAGAGTCTGGGACGCTTACCGAGCGCATACGGCACCGCCCATATGCCGTCGTGCTTTTTGACGAAATCGAAAAAGCACATCCTGAAGTGTTTAATATCCTGCTTCAAGTGCTCGATTCTGGACACTTGACTGACGGTAAAGGGCGCAAGGTCAACTTCAAAAACACGATTATCGTGCTCACGAGTAATATTGGCGGAGAGTTTATCGACCGACTTGCACACATCGGCTTCGGCACCGCCGATGCAACTGACGCAACGCGTTATGAAGAGACGAAAGTGAAAGTGATGGACGCGCTCAAAGAGCATTTCCGTCCCGAGTTCCTCAATCGACTCGATGACATCATCATCTTCGACGTGCTCGCCAAGGAGGCACTTGCCAAGATTGTCGATACACAAGTGGCCGATGTGATGAAGCGGCTCACCCACAAGCGCATCGCGCTCGTGATAGAGCCTGCCGTCCATACCTGGCTTGCAGAGAAAGGCTACAATCCGCAATACGGTGCACGCCCGCTCCGTCGCACGATACAAGACAAGATTCTCACCCCAATCGCTTCGATGATGGTCGCGCAGGGCGTGATGGAGGGAGGTACGGTCACGGTCTCTATTAGAAACGACGAGCCGCATTTTGAGGTGAAGAAGAAAGCATCACGAGCACCACGTGTAAGCATAAAAGAAGTAGTAGCAGCTTAATGTTGGAAGTTGTTTGTTTCTAGTTGGTATGTTACGTTAGTCGTATGTCACAGGATACACTCATTCGGCTCAAGTCCACCAAGTCAAAGCATGTGGTGTGGACCCGCAAGAACAAGAAAGGCGTCGAGCGCAAGATAGAGCTCATGAAGTTCGACCCTACCCTCAAAAAGCGCGTCCTCTTCAAAGAAGCAAAGAAGTAACAACTATCCCCATACAAGTATCGGTTAATGCGTCATAGAGACGTATACTGTGAGTATGAGTACTCCACCACAAGATTTAAAAGCATTTGCCGACAAGCTTATTGAAGAAAAGGGTCTCACCGATTTAGATGTTGCGGTCCGTACGCAAGTCCGCATGGATCTTTTGAGCCGCATGGAAGATAGGATTAATGCAGAAATTATCGCGAACCTTCCCAAAGAGGATCTCCCCGCATTTGAAAGGATGCTCGACACCGGGAATGAAAGAGATATACGGCAATTTTGTGCGCATCGTATTGCTGGCCTTGACGAGATTGTTGCTCGTACGCTCTTAGCCTTTCGACAGATCTATCTCGCAGGGTAATTGCTATGTCTATTGAAAAGAGTTCGGGTGGTGTGCCTGAAAAAAAGGAGAAAAAGAAGGTAGTACTTGTTGACGTCGAGGACATCAGGGAACAGGCGGTACACGAGGCTGCGGAACGGGCGATGACCGAGTCTAAGGAAAATTCGAGCGGCTTCCTAAATTTTTTTAAGAAGCGGATATGGAAGCATGGGCTCGCGCACGAGTATTACCGGCAAAAGGAGGTCGCGCGTGCCCGTGAAGCTATACGGAAAAATGAAGATATTTACGCAGCGGAGCAGAATCCAGCAATCGAGAAGACAGCGCACGAGGAGGCGATGGTGGCTATTGTGGAGAGGTTTTCACAAGAATACAAAGAGACATTGCATACAGGAGAGACGAGACGCGCGCTCAAAGACGAAAAAGGGAATGTAAATCCGCTCAAAGACGAATTGAGTCGAGAAATTTCGCATTTAGTGCGCGAGTATGCAAGCGGCAAACTCGATGACGATAATTTTAACGAAGCGCGCAAGACAATGTTCAATGGGCTTTCAGCGAAGACTGGTGGTCGCGCTGATGCGATGTATGCAAATAACTTGCTTGAAATAGCAAGACAGGCTCGTATGGCGGTCGAGCACGGCACTGCTCTCGAAGCACTCGATCTCGACTTTGAAATCGTGTTAGGAAAGGCGAAGAGCAGCGTGGGCACCGAGGCGAACTACAATATGGTGGACAAAGCGATCGAGGTGCTTCGGAAATCACCCATAGGAACGCTCGTCAACGAATCCACACTTGCTGCCGGCGTTGCCATTGCGTCTGCCGTCACGCTCGGGCTCGGTCGAAGAGTGCTCACGAGCAAGGCCGCTGCGTGGGCGACCTTTGGCGCTTCTGCAGTCCTTGCTGGCGCTTTCACCGGCATCGCCGAAAATAAACGTTTTAAAGAGGATAGGAAACAGCATGCGCGCGAGAGGGCGCAGGGACGCACGTGGGACGAGAACTCGCCGCGCCGAGCAGAAATGGAGACTTTTTCTTACGAAATGAGGGGTGCTCAAGAGCTAACGTCGAAACTTCATGAGGCGCTCTATGCTCCCAGCGGTGAGAAAAGAGTTCTCACTCCAGAACAGCTCGAGTCTGCCATTGGTGAGCTTGCTGATATTGAGGCGCGCATACAGTTGAATGACCGCGAGAAAATTGATCTTGTTTCTTACTCAGACCCAGCGAAGGTCGAGAGAGAACGTCTTAATCTGGATATTGCGCGTGCCAAAGCAAAAGTGGATATGCGAAATCTCGAAGCCGCTGCGAATCTTCCGGCGGGGAAGTCAGTCGATGAGATGCTTGCACTCGCCATAGAAGCGCGCACAGCAGAGCTTGTCGGCGGTAGAGGAGGTATCGCAGAGCGTAATGACCTCTTCAACAAGATGAAGTCCAAACGTGCATGGAGAGCCGCAACGATTGGCTTTGTAGGAGGTCTTGCGGCAGGGACTGTTGGGCAAGAAATCGGAGCTCTCTTTAACGATCAGCAGACTGGGCTTGCCGAGCGGGCGGTGCCTGGAGCGAACGCGACAGTACTTGAGCACTTCCGACAACTCATAACAGGAGACACACCTCCCGTTGGTCCTCTGCACGAAATAATCGTGGGGAACGGAAAGGTGCAACTGCCAGAATCGATGACGCTCGTGGCGAGTAATACAAACGGCGGTGGGTATATTTTGATGCACGGCAAAACTGCACTTGCAGAGGGAATCCAATTTACGAAAGATGGCGTGCTCGATGCCGAATCAGCAAAGATGCTCGGTGAACACGGGATACTGACGACGAGCACAGTCGAGCAGATCCAGCAGACAACAAAGGGAATCGTGGGTACAAAACAATATGTCGAAGAACATCCTGAACTTACAAAACGCGTACAGCGCAAGCTCTGGTACGACAATGATACGCCGAAGCCAGTATTTGATAAAAATGAATTGAAGCTCTGGTGGGGCGGTGCAAAGAATATGGGTATTGACGCAAACGGCAATTACTCTTTCTCAATCAAACAGATGCTCCCGGGAGGTTCATATCACGGGAATCTCTCTGCGAACGCAGGAGAGCTCGCAAAAGAAGGGAAGCTCAGAATGCTTTTTAGCATTTCAGCCGACACCCAATCACGTCCCATTTCAGTCCCCATTGATGCCGATGGTACCGTTCACATCGATCCAAATAGCGAAACGGGGAAGCTCTTATTTAAAACCGTAAACGGCAAAGCGCAATTCCTTGGGCGCTTTGCAGAGGTTGCTCAAGTGATGTCATCCCACAATGATGCCGATCAAGTACGCATCCTCGCGACGTATGAAGGAAAGGGTGTCCCGCAAATTGCTACAGAGGTGCCCAAACTCGTTCCATCACCCCGCACCGTCTTTGGCGCACCTCCATCAGATTTCGACCTCCCGCCGGTATTACCCATTTTTGGCAGAAAACCGCTCGAACCCGTGATGCGTCCTTCTAAAGATAAAGAATCGTACGGCTATGGTTATTATGAGGGTCGTAAAAGGGGTTTTACTGACCTGTCTATCTATAGGAATGGTTCGGAATCACTCGCTATGCTCGAGCAGAGAGTGCGCAACAATAAAAAACTAGGACCGAAATATAGTTATGTGTTCGAGCGACTTGATCAGCTAAACACGTTCGATGGACTGCCAGAAGAGAATAAAAAGCGAATTAAAGATAATCACGAACATTATAACGATAGATACCAAGCCAATATTTCACTTGAGGAATTTCTTGAACGTGAGAAAGAGCGTTCGCGACATCAGATTGAGAACATCGCAATCGAGGAAGCAAAGGTTGGTGAGCGACCGTTCGATAAAAGTTTCTATCATGAATCGCCACTCTTGAAAGGTCTAGAACGAGCAGAAGAAGTGGTTATATGCTTCGATGAAGCCATAGGAGATGCAGTGCTCACCGTTCCAGTGATTGATGTTCTCACGAAGTACCTCCAGCAGAACAAACAGAGCAAGAAACTTGTACTCATCACGAAGCATGATAAGCTTCTTGCCTCGCTTACCGAGCAGTATAAGAATCTGACGATACTTAATCCGCGTAGTACTAAAACATATTTTTCCACACACCGAGAGCCAAATAGATTTGTTATAAATGCAAGTAAGAGCTTCGATCAGTACGACATGCTCGGTCTTACGCCCGAGAAAGTGACTGATCCATCCAATGTGCTTTCAGTTGATTGGGAAAGTTGGCAAGAAGAGGAGTACCCGGTATCTGCGGGTAAAAAGGTACGATACTACACGATTCCTGCCCGTATTGCTCGCAATTTTGAAGTGATGCTTGGTCAGCGGCTCTATAAAGATATTAACGCCGTTGATCATTTCATCGAACGAGGAAAGAATTTCGAGACGGAATCAGATGTTATCAAGAAAAAATACAATATTGCTCCCGACGCTAAGCTCTTTGTCATTTCGGCGGGTGCAAGTGTGACGCCAAAAGAATATTCTCCCAAAAAATGGAAAGAAGTCATCAGTGGTATCGCGGGCAAGTTCCCAAACGCACAATTCCTTCTTCTCGACGATCCTAATCCAAAACGCCGTGAGCGATATGGTACTATGGTCGACGCGCTTATGAAACGCGGCGTCAAGATTTCCCGCGCAGATGAGGGAATGGATAAGATGAACACCGTCATGTCCATGGCAGATTACGTGCTTACACCTGACACTGGACTTGGACACTACGCAGGTGCGCTCGGCAAACCAACGGTGATGCTGTTCTTAGCAGATGCTTCCTTGTGGTCAACTCCTGGATCTCGACCGGTTCGTCATCGTATCGCGAATCAAATGTATTACCGCAACAAGAAATTGTTTGCTCCAGCGTGGTCGCAGCAGGGTAGTTATACTGGGAATCAGGGGACGGGCGAACATGAGTATTTCGTCAACGACGGAGGTATCCTCGTTGGCGCTTCAGATATCGATCCGAAAGAAGTATTAAATAAAATTAAATAATCAATCATGGGACTAGAAAATGAAATGCCTCTTTCAGTGACTGCTGCTGAATCAAGAGTCGCGCCTCCAAACATTGAAAAGGAAAATGATAGTTATCGCGTGCCCATGGGGGATGCGACGGTGATTGATAACGAAGCTATCCTTTCTGTAAAACACCGTAATTTCGAAGCTAACCCAGAAAAACTTGCAGCTGTTATAGCCGAGCGCGATGAGTATTTACCTATGGTACAGCCGATGCTTAGTAAATATCCGACACTCATGCCTCTGTATGATGAACTAAAAGATATTCACGGGAAACTTTGGAATATTGAAGACCGAAAACGTGCAATTGAACAAGGAAGGGGCGAAAAAGAAATGGTCGAAAATTTACTAAAATCTGAAAATATAGAGCTTCTTCGAGAGTATCTCACGCTTTCTCGACAAGTGTCACTCTATAATGATCGCCGCGCGAGCTTGAAGAAACAGATGAATCAGATAACCGGTTCTAAAATTGTCGAAGTAAAGTCACACACCACCGCGCAGTAGGTATTGTAACCTTTTCGGTAGCTCTCTTGTTTTTATAGTCAGGAGGAGATTGACATCAGTGGTACAAGGGAGCGAGTGAGTACTTTCGCACAATTTTCACTTGCCGCTTCAGCCTCTTCTCTCTTCCTTCGTACCATCATCTCTTGCATTTCAATCTCCTCGCTTGTCCTTTCACATCGGGCGCTACGCACTTCGCCCTTCATCACCCACAAGGATCATTCTTCTCTTCTCTTTTTTCTCTTCTTTTTCTCCCCCCTCCTCATTTTCCCCCAATCAATGTCTCACAATCCAGCTTGCGTACGGCTGGTTTGTTTATTTAAATATAAATTGTGCGGGCCTACGCCGATTAGAATGGAACGAAATAGAAGAGACTGTTCTGAGGTGGAAGAGGGTGTTTGGAGCTTATGCAATCGCTGTCCCGTCTTGATTACCCACACCTTTCTTCTGAGCCATATCCACCGCACTCAGAGTCGATTACCCTGGAAGTGATAGGGATGGGTGCTAGAATATCGGCATGGATGGATGTTGCATATTGACTATTTCTCGTCGTTTTAGTAGATTTACAATATGGTAAAGTTAGTAAAACAGGCTGATTTCGGGCCGAAGATACGCAGTAAACGCCTATCGCTATTTTCAAGGCGCGATATAGAGGTCCTTTTCGGCTTGTCCCCGAACGCTGCAACGATGCTATTACACCGCTATAGCAAACGAGGAATTATCGTAAGAGTCAAGAGAGGGATGTATGCGGTCGAGGGAGCAGTGCCACCTGAGCTATACATTGCCAATCAACTGTATAGTCCTTCGTATATCTCTCGAGAGTTTGCACTTTCATATCATCGCGTCATTCCAGAGACGGTTTATGAAATAACATCCGTTACGACACGAGATACGCGCAAGTTCGAACGATTCGGGAAAGTGTACTCTTACCGCCATATGATGCCAAAAGCGTTTACCGGATACACCCTAGAAAAACAGCGCGGCTTCACTTTTAGCATAGCCGATCCAGAAAAGGCGTTCGTGGATACGCTCTACTATCGCGTGCTGTTTGGAATGAAGCCACTTTCTCGTTTTAATAAGGAGCGGGTTAATCCCAAGAAAGCTTTACGTTATGCAAAACTCTTTGGCAACAGAAAGCTGGTTGGTATACTGAAGCGTACCTTATCTATCCATGATTGATCCTGACGCACTTGAACGCATTGCACGCATGGAACAAACCAGTGTGTTCCCGAACATTGTTCGTGAGTACGCTCAACACGTCTTTCTGACCGAACTTTATCGCTTACCATTATCGGAACATTTACTTTTCAAAGGCGGTACTGCGCTTCGCATCGTGTATGGTTGCCCGCGCTTCTCAGAAGATCTGGACTTCTCCCTTTTTTCCGTTCCTGGTGCGGAGACACAACAGTTTATCGAGAATTTATTTGTTGGTGTTCTCACTGAAATGGAACGAATCGGCATTCATGTGGAAATTGGCAACAAGTCTGCTTCGACAAGCGGAGGATATTTCGGCATAGCGACACTCAACGTATCTGGCTATCCACCCATAACTATAGAGATAAACGTCTCATCGCGTATCCGAACCGACGAACGCGGTGAAGTGGACAGTATCACGAACAATTTCGTTCCAACTTACACACTCTACCATCTGCCTCAGCAGGAACTCGTTGAGGAAAAAGTTTTCGGCGCTTTACGCGAGCGTAAAAAGCCTCGTGATTACTACGACCTCTACTTTCTTATGCGTAAGAATATGTTCTCGGCCGATCAAAAACACCGTCTTGCGGTTGTTGCACAAGAGATTGTTGAGGAGGCACGCAGAGTCGATTTTCGAGGGGAGCTAGGCACATTCCTTCCGGCGAGCCAACAGGCAATTATTCGTGATTTCGCACAAACGCTCGAACGAGAGATGCAGAATCAGTTATCAATAACCTAAAGAAAATAAACAGAGAACAGACATTAACCGAATTCTTTCAAAGAGCGACTTCTTGGTTTCAATACCTTGCGCTTGCTTGAAGAGCGACAGAGCGATGATTTTTTCTGGTTTGATTGCTAATGGTCGACCAATGCTTTTATACAGTTTGAGATTAAGTTGTTTGGAGAAGAAAGAAATCTTTGCTAGCATATGGGAGAAGATTTCTATCGAGGTTTTCATAGTTCAGGTGCCTTGTGGCGCCTGTTCTATTGTATATGAGAAAAGTGTGGAGAATGGGAGTTTCGTAATTCAAAGTATAAAACAATGAACCCGCTGCGACGAGTTCATCGTTCCAGCGGGCTTTCGGTCGCTATTTCTTCTTTCTCTCCGAAACTTGCTCCGGTGTAGCGACGATGGGATGTTCCTTCACTGTTTGAGATTCCATCATCTTCACACAGCGAATGCCGAGATTTTTATTCTTGTTGTAGAACTTTATGTTGTTGTGGGCGATCGTCCACTTCCCGGGACTCCCTTCGCCTTCGAAGTAGTACTCGATGAAATGCGTTCCTGGCTGCATACGGGGCGGGGCGGCTGCTACGTGTACCGGAATCAGAGGTTTGTCAGACAACTTTATGCGAACATCGCCATGCCATGACCCCTCACCGGTGGCCATTTCCGAACAAAACAACCCACCGATCTTACGTATCTTCATGATGTGTGCCGCTTGACCAAGCGCCACGGACGAAAATGCCAACAACAGCAATGGAATCAGTTTTCTCACGGATTTACTCCATAAACATGCTACACGGCGTGTAGCTCTTCTAGGTATAAGCTAACATGACTATATTGTACTGTCAAGTACCGCGTAATAGTTCAATACCTTGGAAACACACAGAATTCGACAGACCACCAGGACCGCGAGTACGCTTATCGAAGCTTACAGCTTCAGTACACCTTGCGGATAGTTTGCTTCAGGAAATCGCAAACTATGCTCGCAAGGTTTCCGATTCCTGGATGCACGTCTCCCAGACGTGCTTGGGCCCGCAAAATGAAAAGCACCCTTGCGGGTGTTTTCATTTTGCGGGCCCACCAGGAATCGGACCTGGGCTGTCGGTTTTGGAGACCGATGTACTACCATTATACGATGGACCCGTTTAGTCAGAGTAACAGATAGAAGGATGGGGGAAAAGCCGCTCAGAGGGAGCGAGGGGCGGTATGATGTAGCTATGCGTTCTCGCGCTCCTTTATTGGCACTCCTATTTGTAGTGGTCTCGTTTGCGTTGCCGCTTGCCGCACACGCGCAAGCGATACCATTTCTTGGTCCAATTATTCCTGAGAGATTTGCTAGCTGTCCCGCAGGCTGGGGACTGCTTATCACGGTCATTAACAACATCATCAGACTGCTCCTCACGCTCGCTATTGTCTTTGTCGCTCCGCTCATGATTGCATGGTCCGGATTCCTCTTTGTGGTGAATCCAGTAAATGAAAGCGGCATTAGTAAAGCGAAGGGGATTCTCACCCATACTGTTTTCGGTATTGTCATCGCGCTTGCGGGTTGGATGATCGTTGCAGCGATTATGGCAGCCCTCTACAATGCTCCTTCAGGATGGGGAACATGGTCAAACTTGATTACCGGCAGTGGTGATGCCTGTCTCAGGCAAGAAGGTGCTCCGTATACACCTGGTCCTGCTCCTCCATCTGTCGCTGTCCCAGCCGCATGTCCTGCGCAGCTTACCCCGCTTGATTCTGCTGCGCAGGGGATGGAGAGTTCACCAGTGGTATGGACCAATACGAATCCTAAATTACAAACCTGTGTAAATAAGTTCATAGGATCGGCGGGGGGAAGTGTTACTTCCGCATACAGACCGCAAGCATATCAGACACACTTGTGGGAAATAGTAGACCGATGGTGCACAAAGAACCTGAAGTCAAATACGAATTCGGCGTGTAGTGCTCTTAAGAGTACTGTTTCGGAGGAGGTGACAAGGCACGCTCTCTCTGCATGCTATCCTGTTGCCCAGACTACCTCTACTCACGGTGCAGGCACTGGAGTTGATATTTCTGGCGTTACAAATCGAAGTACTGCGGGTGCAGCATGTCTTCGCTGGTACGGTTCCGGAGATCCCGTTCACTACACACTTGACCTCACGATACCCGGTTGTTCGTGTCCATAAAATTAGTGCATATGAACTTCTAATTTTCGCAACCAGGCTTTCTGGCGGCGGGCATAGTGCCAAAGTTTTGCAGAGAGAGTAGGGAGGAGAGAGGTTTCGGTGCGTTCACCTCGTAAAAATTCACCAACGATTTTGTATTCGAGACCGAGTTCGTTCAGGCGAGCATCGCCGACGGCTTGGCGCACATGACGTACTTCATCAATGAGTCCCCGCCCTAATGCTTGCTTTAGGCGGGCGTCAATCCGCGCTCGCAACTCCTCCCGCGGCGGATCAATCACGATCCATTCAACAATATACTCCTTATTTTGTCCTATAGGTCGAGATAAGGAGTGACGGAGAGGGACGGTGCCGAGAGAGTCGATGATTTCGAGCGCGCGGACAAGACGGCGGCGATTATGCGGATCGATTTCTGACGCACGGCGCGGGTCGCGCAGCGCGACCCGCGCATACAACTCCTCTGTGGGTAGTTTTTCAAGCTCCTCACGCAGTTGTAAGTTGGGAGCCATATTCGTTGGTAGTCCGCGAGTAAGTGCATCAAAATAGAAATGCGTGCCGCCGACCAGTATTGGCAATTTTCCACGTGTAGAAATCTCCTCGATAAGGCGTGTTGCGTCGGTCACGAAGTCTCCGGCAGAATATGTTTCTTGCGATTCACGGATATCGATTAGATGGTGCGGTACGCCCTGCATTTCCTCTGCCGTAATCTTCTCGGTGCCAATGTCTAATCCGCGATACACCTGCCGCGAATCTACAGAGATAATCTCGCCACCACGTCCAAGTGCCTCTTCGACCGCGCGAGCAGATTTGCCTGAAGCGGTGGGTCCCACGATGCACAGAATTTTGATTCCCATAACCACGATGCTATCATGTTCTTCTAGCGCCTAGTGCCTAAAGCCTAACCACCTAGCCTATGAAAGAAACCAAGAGCAACTATTGCGAGAATTGCGGCGAGTTCCACGATGCAGTTCGCGACTACACTTCACAAGTGAAGGTAGGCGAGACCGTGCCCGATTTCGAATTCGAGACGTATCAGCAGGGAGCAATTAAAGTAGTGAGTCTGTCGAAACTCCGCGGGAAATGGGTGGTCCTCGTGTTCTACCCTGCGGACTTCACATTCATTTGCCCAACGGAGCTTGAAGAACTTGCGAAGCTGTATCCGAAGTTCCAAGCACTGAATGCCGAAATCGTATCGGTCTCGACAGACACGGTCTTCACCCACAAAGCATGGCACAATACTTCGTCAGCTATTGCAGAAATCACCTATCCGATGGCAGCTGATCCTTCAGGCAAGCTCTCCTACGCCTTTGGGGTGCTTATTGAGGGAGGAGAAGCGGTACTGACGCCAGATGAGGGTCTTGCATTGCGCGGCACGTTCATCATTGACCCAGCAGGAACGCTTCGCTCGATGGAAATCAATGACAATTCTATCGGCCGCAAGGGTGCCGAGACGCTCCGCAAACTCCAAGCAGCACAATATGTCGAGACACATAAAGGGAAAGTTTGTCCGGCCTCATGGGAACCTGGCGATGACACGCTTGAGCCCGGTCTCAATTTGGTAGGGAAATTGTAGCTAGTGCTGAAGGTGGGAGTCGAACCCACAACTCTTGCGAGACACGATTTTGAGTCGTGCGCGTATACCAGTTCCGCCACTTCAGCGCTGGTATGCACGATACCATATGCTAAAATCTTTTACATGAACCCCGTTAGAAATTTCGTTATCGAAGTCGCAGAACTCTCGCGGGGGCTATTTATATTATGATGAATATTTCTAACGGGGTGAACCCAGATGCGGCGTACGTCCCGACCAAGTATGACTCGGTATTTTGGATTGATGTCGAGCGGATACTCCCAAACCCCTATCAGCCACGGAAAGAGTTTAGCGAAGAAGGGTTAAAATCGCTTTCAGAAAGTATTCGTCAGTACGGTGTACTCCAGCCGCTCGTGGTGAGTCGTTCTGAAATTGAAAAAGATGATGGTCTTGAGACTGTGTATGAACTTATTGCAGGCGAACGTCGTTTGCGAGCAAGCAAGATGGCGGGACTGCGACAAGTGCCGGTGGTGATACGCCAGGGCGATACGAATCTCACCAAGCTCGAGCTCGCTATCATCGAAAATTTGCAGCGAGAAGATTTAAACGCGATAGACAGAGCAAAGGCACTCCAGAAACTTATCGATGAGTTCGGTATCTCGCACGCCGAGTGCGCGGCAAAAATCGGCAAGAGTCGTGAATATGTCTCCAACTCACTCCGTCTCCTCTCGCTCCCTGAACACATGCAGGACGCGATTGTGGGAAGAGAGATTAATGAGGGTCATGCGCGGCCGCTGATGACGCTCAACGATCGCCCTGAAGAGCGCGAGACGCTTTTTAAAGAAATTATTTTAAGAAGACTGAATGTTCGTGCAGCAGAGAGAATAGCTCGCTCCATCGCTCAAGAACGTTCACACAAATATAATCGGAAGCCGCCTGAGATGGTTGCACTCGAGAAGTCACTCACTGAGACGCTCGGGACGCGCGTCATTATCGAGACCAATGCCGAGGGTGGTTGTCTCCGTATCGACTTCTTCTCCCCCGATGATCTCCAACAACTCGTTGCAGTACTTGCGGCCGAGCAGGCGGCAGAACAAGTGGTTGCAGAATCATTTCCTATTCATCCGAACACCACACAACTTTCAATTGACCCTGTTCCTCCTCCTGCTCCAGAAGAGCGTGATGATGAGCTCTACTCGGTGAGCAACTTTACCGTTTAAAAATCCCTCCCCATTTCTTGCTTGGGTGCTTGTGGTGGCGACGAGGCGGCTTTGACGGCTCAGTCATACCGAGCGCAGAGCGGATATGTCGACGTGCGAGTGAGGTGCGCGCGGCCTCGAGCCATTTTGCTGAAGGGTGCGCAGAGTCGCGGCGTACTATCTCGACCATGTCGCCGTTGCCGAGTTTTGTCTCAAATGAGACCAGTTTCCCATTCACCTTCGCTCCCTGTAAGTGGTCGCCAAGGTCGCTGTGTATCGCATAGGCGAAGTCGATTGGTGTGGATTCAGAAGGAAGATCGATTACGTCGCCTTTGGGGGTAAACACAAATACGCGATGCGAGAAAAAATCTTCTTTGAGTCCCTCGACAAACTCTTCAGAGCCCGCGATGTCACTGTGTGCCTCAGCAAGCTCAGTGAGCCAGAGTGGTACTTTTGTGATGTTCTTTTCGCCACCTTCTCGTTTTGAAATCTTAAGGAGCGAGGGAATGAGAGAACGCACCCACGAGAAAGAGAGTGACGAAAACTTACTCTTCTGCGCGTTCTTTTCAAGCTTCTCGATGCCTTTTCCAAGCTGTTTGTACGACATGTGTGAGGCGATGCCGAACTGCGCGCGGCGATGCATGTCTTCTGTGCGTACCTGTATCTCGACGATACCTGCCTCCGCTGTCACGACGGTCGTGTGGAGTGACTGGTAGCCGTTTGGTTTTGGGAAAGCGATATAATCCTTAAACTCTCCCGGGAGTGGCTTATAGAGCCCGTGTATGACGCCGATCGCGGCATAGCAATCTTCAGTCGTGGGGACCACGAAGCGCAGGGCAGCGATATCGTGAATGAGGCTGATATCGTCATTTTTGCGCTCCAACTTCTTGTGTAGGCTCCAGAGCCCTTTCATGCGAATGTCAGCGCGAGATATTGTGAGCCCTTTTTTCTCGAGTTCTTGCTTCAAGTCTTTCTGTATCTTTGCAAGCCCATCTTCAGTCTCTTGTGTTTTTAATTTGCGCACTTCGGCAGTGTGTGTGGCTGCATCAGGGTCGAGGTAAGGGAACGCGAGGTCCTCGAGATCGCGTTTCATTTTCCCCATACCCAGACGGTCGGCGATTGGTGCATAGATCTCGATGGTCTCGAGCGCGATGCGGTGGCGTTTGACCTCGGGCACATGTTCGAGTGTTTGCATATTGTGCAAGCGGTCGGCGAGCTTGACGATTAGTACACGAATGTCGCTTGCGGTTGCGACGAGGAGTCGACGCAACGATTCTGCGTGGCGCTCCGCGCCACGATATTTGTGCGTACCAAGCTTCGTCACCCCATCGACGATGAAGAGGAGTTCTTTTCCAAATTCTTTCTCCATCTCTTCACGCGAGACTCTGCCGTCTTCTACTGCGTCGTGCAGGAGCCCAGCCGCAATCGTCGTTGCGTCCATGTGGTACTCAGCGAGAATTTTTGCAGTTGCCGTCGCGTGGGAAAAATAAGGTTCACCCGAATAGCGCTTCTGTCCTTCGTGTGCTTTTCTCGAATAGTCGTACGCCTTCTCGACAAACGCGACGTCCTCCGGCGTCGCCTCGAACATCTCGCTCGTAATCTCTTTCATGGGCGTCATAAGTGTTTACTATACAACAAATGATAGAATAGTAGCCAATGCAAAACGTGGATGCAGAATCATTAAGATTACTTCGAGTGAAAGCTCGAGAAACGTACAAAAATATAAAAAGTCCCGTGTGGTGCAAGTGTCTTCATAGGAAAATAAATTTTAATGCACAAGGTTTCCACCATCTCTTGTATGATGGTCTCGGTCATGAACGTTCGTCATCTGAACAACGATACAAGCTTCTTCTTATACCGCTCATTCCGTCCGTGTTGGCAGTAGCGCCTGATGCTACCTACGGGTCGGTGCCGGTCAGATAATGTTCTGGAGTGTTATGCGTCTCAAAACTGGCAAAAAAGACCACTAGAAGTGGTCTTTTTTGATGTGCCTGCCTTCGGCTTAGAGAATTTCATAACCGAACAAGGCTTGCGCCCACAGGCACGATGACAGTATAGCAGAAATAGACAAATATTCAACGCGTGTGGATAACAGATTTAGATTAGAGTAATATGAGGATGTTCGTCCACTTTTTACCCAACTACTTCAAATACTCAGCAGCTTCGGCGGGGGTGAGGAAGGAGGGGTCGACAGAGTCGGGGAGATAGATGCGGCGGAGGCCTTTTTTCAGGAAGAGCCCCTGCTTTGATTTATAGAGGATGAGATTTTTACCGGTGCGCGGGTGTTTGCCGATCTCTTTTACCATCTCGACACCTTTCTGCGCTTTCTTTGGTTCAGCAAGCAGAGTGAGCGCCTCATCAAGCGTAATGGTGTACGGGTCGCCAACTTTTGCCTTGAGCGAACGGAATTCGCCGTCGCTGCCGACGTATGGACCGAAACGTCCAGTCGAGGCGAACACTATTTTGCCAGTTGATGGGTGGTTCCCGAGCGCGCGCGGGAGTGAGAGATATTTGACTGCGTCAGCGAGGGTCACATTTGCAAGGTCAGTCCCGACCGGAATGCTCGCGCGTTTGGCAGCACTTCGTGGTCGTCCTCGACCACGTTTGCTGTCACCCTTCGTAGCCTTCCTGCCCTCCATAGCTTCAGCGACGGAGGGTGGCGGAGTAGGGTTGGTGGCTTCCTCTGGCAACGCCATCTCCACGTACGGCCCAAAGCGCCCCGTCTTTATATAAATAGGCACACCTGTGTCGGGGTGAATACCAATTGGTTCATCGCTCTTGAGTTCGGTTCCTTCTTCGGTTCGGGCGCCGAGACAGTCCGGATATTTCTTACAACTCATAAAGACGCCGCCGCGTCCGAGTTTGTTTTCCATCGGGCTTCCACATAAGGGACAGGGGAATTCTATTCCCGTGTCGCCGAGTGAAGTTGCTTTCGGAAGTTTTTCTTTCGATTTCACGGCTTTTTCAAATGGGTCATAAAATGCCGTGAGCGTCTCGGTGTAGCCACGTTCTCCACGCGCAATTTCGTCGAGCTCATTTTCCATTTCTGCAGTGAAGGTGTCGCTTACATATGTCGGAAAATGTTCCTCAAGCCAACCAGACACCACCATGCCGGTGGCAGTCGGCTTCAATGCACGCGCTACTTTTTCTACATATCCGCGGTCCTGAATTGTTTTCATAATCGACGCATAGGTCGACGGGCGTCCGATACCACGCTTCTCAAGCTCTTTGATAAGTCCTGCTTCGGTGTAGCGGTTTGGTGGTTCAGTTTGCTTTTCTTCATGAGCAAGTGAAAGGAGCGTAAGGGGGTCAGCGACAGCAAGTTTCGGCAGCTCGACATCTTCGCCACGTGCGGCAGTGTCGAGTGCCAGCCAGCCGGGGAAGAGCATACGGGAACCATTTGCAGTAAAGAGCGGAATGTTTGTGTCAGCCTTTACTGAAACAGAAGTGCGCATAATACGTGCCGCAGTCATTTGTGAAGCGAGTGCGCGAATGCGAATGAGTTCATAGAGCGCTGTTTCGTCTGGCGTTGAGCCCGCACGCGTTTTGCTCGCGTCAGTAGGGCGCACCGCCTCGTGCGCTTCTTGCGCGTTTTTGCTGGTCGTTTTGTACACGCGTACCTGGAGATATTCTTTACCAAACTGCTTTTCCACCACTGATGCCATCTTCGCAACCGCCTCTTTTGAAAGGTTTACCGAGTCGGTGCGCATATACGTGATATGGCCGGCCTCGTACAATTTTTGCGCGGTGCGCATGGTGCGCGAGGGAGCGAAACCGAGGCGCGTGGAAGCAGTCTGCTGGAGTGTGGAGGTAGTGAAGGGCGGGCGTGGATTACGCTCTTCTGACCTCTCGCTCACATCAGCGACACTCCACTTCGCGCTTCTGCCTGCTTGTACGATTCGTTCAGCCTCTTCTTTTGTGGCGGGCTGCTCGGTGCAAGTGGTATTCAAGGTCGAACCTTGAGAATTTGGGTTAAGGTTCGACCTTGTCTTGAAGAGCGCGGAGAGCATAAAATACGTAACGGGTATAAAAGCTTTTATCTCGCGTTCGCGTTCGGCGAGGATGCGGAGTGCCGGTGATTGCACGCGTCCGGCCGAGAGCCCGTAGCGCACTTTTTTCCAAATCAAACCAGAAAGGTCATAACCGACGATGCGGTCGAGAACGCGCCGCGCTTCTTGCGCGCGGCGCAAATTCTCATCGATTGTGCGCGGATGCGCAAGGGCTTCTTCTACCGCATCTTTGGTTATCTCGTGGAAGACGACGCGCTTGGGCTTCTTCAAGTTCGCAACCTCCTTGATATGCCACGCAATCGCCTCGCCCTCGCGGTCGGGGTCGGTCGCCAGGTAAATCTCGTCTGCCTTTGCCGCTGCGTGCTGTATCTTCTCTATCACTTCGCGTTTATCGGCAGGGATGACATAGCGCGGGATAAATCCACCCTCGATATCGACAGCGTCGGTATTACTCTTCGGCAAGTCACGCACATGACCAACTGAAGCGAGGACCGTGTAGTCCTTGCCTAAATAGTGCCCGATAGTCCTCGCCTTGGTCGGCGATTCAACAATAAGCAGTTTTTTCATTTGCTCTTAGTCACACACTAACTCATAACGCGCATACCTATATATGGTCAAGTAGTGTTGTTATAAAAAATGAAGAGGGCCTCGCCGTAGCGAAGCCCCCGGTCCCCATTCGTGCAATCGGACGACCACTCCAAATGCACAGCAGGATTCCACACCCGAACATCGATCCTGCCATGAGCCCGTGTACTCTTCGGCTGAAGCCAATCTTGGGAGAGAGAGGCCCAGCTCCATACCTACTATACACAATGATTCTGTTATGTAAAGACCTCATTTTTTACTTCAATAGAAATCGGGTTGTGGTCGGAGCCGATGCGATCGGGGAGGATAGAAGCGCTTTTGATGGAGAATGAGTGGGAGACAAGAATGTGGTCAAGTTGGGAGCGCGAGAACGGATGAGTGATACCGCCAGCAAGAGCGTTAGTCAATTTATATTCAACAAAACGTTTTTCAATATGCGTGCGTTCGCGATTGTAGAGTAGTGCATCGCCCACGCGGCCGCCGAGTATCCAATTCAATATTGAGGTACGTGGGGATTGGATCGTGTTGAAATCACCGCAGACGATTGTTGGTTGGGACGGGTCGCGCTCGGCCATCGCAGTCTCAAATTCTTTCAGCCGCCACTCGGGCTGCGCGAGGATGAGATGGAGATTGAATACGCGAACCGCACGTGAGAGACCGGGAATTCGAATATCGGCATACAGACCTCCGCGGTTGCGAATTCTCGAGAAAAATCGAGACGGCATAAGATTCACGAAGAGGCGAGTGTGGAGCGGTAGGAGTGGCCAGTAATCGGGGAAAGAGATTTCGTTTTGCGATTCGATAGGATATTTGGAAAGTATAACGATGTAGTTATGCACTGTGCCCTCCGGGAGAAGTCGTTCTACGTCGGTACGAAAAGCGATTGAACACTTGAGTGTCTGCAATCGCTTCAAGAATCGTTCAGGAACTTCTTGCAGGCAGAAGATATCGAAATCAGCACGGGTAATAAAGTCGAGCGCACGGTCCTGTTCCTTGTTGCGATAGAGCATGTTCCAGGAGTAGATTTTCATATTTTGTGCCACGCGCCGAACTCTTCTTTAACGAGACCGCGGAGTTCGAGGGCGACTAAAGCAGTGAGGATTTCGCCTGCCTGCGCCGGCAGGCCCGCGCCGCCTTTGGCGGCGCGGAGTATTTCATCCCGCGTTTTTGGCTCATCAAGCATATTCCAGATAACAAGCTCGGTATCCTCGAGGTCGCTCGGCGCGACCCCGCTTGTGCCGCCCTCGCGCGGTGGAATGTGGAGCGCCTCAAGAATGTGTAATGGCTCGGTCACAAGCGCGGCGCCGAGGCGGATAAAGAGATGCGGACCAAATGAATGCGGGTCACCAATGCGGTGGGGGATACAGAGTAGGTCACGATTATATTCGCTTGCGAGTCGTGCGGTGATGAGTGTCCCTGATTTATTCCCCGCCTCGATGACGAGCACCGCGTCGGCAAGTCCAACCATCAGGCGATTGCGCTCGGGGAAGAAGTGCACGCGTGACATTGTATCCGGTTCGTATTCAGAAAGTATGCCGCCGCCCGCTTTCAGGATTTCTTTTGCGAAGCCACGATTGCTCCTCGGATACAGCACCTCATCATCGAGCCCCGAGCCGGGGAGTGCGAGCGTGTGGAGCCCGGTGGCGAGCGCTGCTTTGTGCGCACAGGTATCCACACCGAGTGCAAGCCCGCTCACAATCGAGATGGGGTAGCCCGCAAGACCGGTGATAAGTTTTCCACACGCTTCTTGTCCGTAGCGCGTCATCGCGCGGCTGCCGACCACCGTGAGCAATTTATGCCCCGCAGGCGGCATGTTGCCGCGAATCCACAACCGCTTCGGCGGTTGCGGTATCTCGAGAAGTTGTGCAGGCCACTCACTTCGCTCTAGTTCCCGTATTTCCATCTCTGCAGTATACTATTGGCATATGCTCGATATACATTTTATTCGGGAGAATGCGGTGAGTATTAAGTGTGCTATAATAATCCCATGAAAAAGAAATATCTCATCAAAACGAAATATGGGAATTTCAATGCAATTATCTGGCGTGAGGTTGCTGAGAAGTTGTATCTAGTTGAGATTCCAAGTTTCAATAAGACAATGACGCAGGGTTCGACGCTTGTCGATGCAAAGTATATGGCGCAAGACCTCATTGAGTTATTGTGCGAAGTCGCGTTTGACGACGGCAAGGTTGTTGTTGATGATGAACAACACATGATTGCTCGTGGTAAGCTCGGCCGTTTTTCGGGAGCTATTGCACTCGCAGCATGAGCATCATTCCGATGTTGCGCGCGGCGGTGATTGTCCGCGCGCTCCGCAAGGCTGGATTTCAAATCATACGCCAGCGCGGGAGTCATGTGCACTTGCGGCATTTCTCTGACCCGACTCGGTACGCGACCGTCGCGTATCATTCGGCAGACATCTCGCGGAAGGATCTCGCCAGCATCTTGAAACAAGCTCAATTATCGGTGGGTGAATTTTTAAAATTGTTAAAGAAATAAAGAAATTTAATCATCGCACTATCAACAAATTGTCTCTAGTAGGTACAAGTCTTGGATAGTTGACGGAATGGAACCGTCAGGTATATTGTCACGCAGTAACTCAATAGCTCTTTGATTCAGTAGAATCACCTACTGGGTGGTATTTTCAGAGAGTTCCGAGCAATCTGAAGCGAAGGAGAAATGAATGGCTAAGAAGCCTGTAGCAAAGATGGTCTTCAAAGGGTTTAATGACGAAAAATTCGAAAGGTGGCTTATGACGCGGAAAGCGCATATTCTGATGGACCGAATTCATTCGATTATGACCAGATCAGAAATGCCATTCGATGGACTCTGTTTATGTCTCGAAATGCTCGGTATCGAAACATCGTTCGATACCATCGTAGGTCTATCCATCGTTAGCACCTACTTGCAAAAGCACATGGCGAAGGAAGAAAAACAAAGTCGTGAACGACTGCTCAAGCTAGGCGTCCGCTCTGGGCGAGTTGTACTCGTGCCGTGAACTGCTAGCGATGTACCGCCGCGCTCCTCAGAACGCGGCGGATTGTTTTATTTTATTTGATATACTATTCAGCACATGCTCGATATACATTTTATTCGGGAGAATGCCGATATCATCAAGGCGGGTGCCGCGAAGAAGCATATTGACTGCGATATTGACCGTCTCATCAGGGTTGACGACGAGCGCAAGCTTATCCGCCAAGAACTCGACATCAAACGTTCGGAGCAGAATCGCAGGAGCAATGAGATACAGGTATTGAAAGATAAAGAGCGCGAGAAGGTTATCGTACAGATGCAACACTTAAAAGCCGGCATGGCCGAGAGCGAGGAGCGGTTGAAGAAGGTGATGGTCGAGTGGCAGCAGCTCATGCTCACCGTGCCAAATATCCCCGACATGTCCGTGCCCGATGGCGACAGTGACGCCGACAATATGGAGGTGAAGAAGTGGGACACCGTGCCGGAATTCTCATTTGTGCCGAAGAGTCATGTCGAGCTGATGACTGCGCTTGACATCGCTGACTTCGAGCGCGGCGCAAAGGTGGCAGGATTCCGCGGCTACTTTCTCAAAGGCGATGCGGCACTCCTCTCCTACGCGCTCTGGCAATTCATTTCTGACCATTTTGTGAAGAAAGGCGGTTTTACTCCAATGATTGTGCCGTCTCTTGTGCGCAGAGAATCATTTATGGGCACTGGCTACGTGCCACAGTCTGAAGAAGATCTCTACAAAACACAGGACAGTGAATATCTTGCGGGTACCGGCGAGGTCGCCACGATGGGCTACCATATGAATGAGATATTGGACGCAAAACAATTTCCAATAAAATATCTATCGTTCTCACCTTGCTTCCGACGTGAAATAGGAGCGCACGGCAAAGATACGAAAGGCCTGGTGCGCGTGCATGAGTTCTATAAGTTTGAACAAGTAGTGCTTTGTGAAGCCTCTCACGAGGCGAGTGTGAAGTATCACGAGGAGCTGACGGCGAATGCTGAAGAGATGATTCAACTCCTCAAGATTCCATATCATGTCGTTATCAATTGCAGTGGTGACTTGGGGCTCGGACAGGTGAAGAAATATGACATTGAGTGCTGGATGCCATCAGAAGGGAAATATCGCGAGACGCACTCCTCCTCCTATTTCCACGACTTCCAAACGCGCCGGTTGAATATCCGCTATCGCGACGAGAACGGGGAATTAAAATTTGCACACTCGCTCAACAACACCGCGCTCGCGACTCCAAGGCTCCTCGCGATTATCATTGAAAATTACCAGCAACAGGACGGCACGATAAAAGTGCCTGACGTGCTGGTGCCGTATGTTGGAAAGAGCATCATCAGCTTTGCAGGGTAGCCCGCCTGCGCGGGCAGGCGAGCGATTATCGGAGCGGCGGCGTCTGCGCCGCCGCCGCGGTCTCATCGCTTTTATTATCCTCGTCCTATTTCTTCTTGCCGCCGCGCTCTACGGCCTCCAGCAAAGTTCCGTGCGCATTTCAAACATATTGACGTATGGCACAGACCAGTCGCTCGTACAGTATGCGAAGGACGCGATGCAAGGGAATTATCTCGGCATCATCCCGCGCGACTCGATTTTCTTCTTCCCCGCCTCAAGCATCCGCGCTGCAATTCTTGCGAACCATCCAGATATAGCCGCTGTCTCTATATTCAGAAATGGATTCACGGGCATATCCATCAAGCCAAATGAGCGAGTTCCTATTGCGCGATGGTGTGGTCTCTCACCTGAAACAAGGTTCGACCTTAATGCAAGTTCTACAAGGTCGAACCTTGTTTCAGGTTGCTATGTTTTTGATGCAAGCGGGTACATCTTTGCTGCTGCAGCAAGCACGACACAAACCATCAACACATTCATACTGTACGCACCACTGAGAGACGAAACACTTGAACCACTTCGCGCAACCATTGCACATGCCGAAAGAATCCCTTCTATTTTTGATTTTGCACGACAACTCGACACCCAGGGATCGCCGGTGCTGCGAGTTATCATCCGTGGAGACGAGGTTGATGATTATCTCGCGAGTGGGACGCGCATCACCTATGTGCTCGGGCATGAGAACACTGCATTTACTGCGCTTGTCTCTGCGCACGACAACTTAAATCTTTCTGACGGTTCTATCGAGTATGTTGATCTGCGCTTTGACGGGAAGGTGTATTTGAAACGAAAGGAGTGATACCGTGCAAGTATGTTTTGGAATAAGTTACCCAAACCCTTCTTTGTCATGGCACCGATGGCAGACGTGACCGACGTTGCTTTCCGTACGCTCGTAGCAAAAAGAGGGAAGCCGGACGTGTTCTGGACCGAATTTGTCTCGGCCGATGGGCTCTACCACACGACGACGCGCAGCGGCAGAACCTCTCCGCCAAGCGCTCGGGCCGCTAGGCCGATTCAACATGGCGTCAAGGTTTTGCCGCTGCGCTCAAAAAACAATCCACTTCTGCGAGATTTGCAGTTTACCGAGGAGCAGCGACAAATTGTTGCGCAGATATTCTCAAGTAAGCCAGAGATGATTACCTATGCGACGAAGCTTGTTGCAAAGCTCGGCTTTGACGGGGTCGATATCAACATGGGTTGCCCGGACCGCAGTATCGAGAAGCAGGGGTGCGGCGCGGCGATGATAAAGAATCCGAAGCTTGCAGTTGAAATTATTCGTGCCGCACAAGAAGCAAGTAATTTGCCAGTCTCAGTGAAAACGCGTGTTGGCTACAACAAAGAATCACTTGATGAGTGGCTCACGGCGCTTCTTGAAGCAAATCCGGCCGCTATCACGCTCCACTTGCGCACACGCAAAGAGATGTCACTCGTGCCTGCTGATTGGGAATTGATGAATAAAGCGGTTGAGATTCGTGACCGAGTGAATCCGAATGTACTTTTGATTGGTAATGGCGACGTACAAGATCTCGAAGACGCACGGATAAAAATTGCAGAGTCGGGCTGCGACGGCGCGATGCTTGGCCGGGCGATGTTCGGCAACCCGTGGGTCTTTGCCGGCCGTAAGAGCGAAGACACGCCGCTCGCAGAGAAGCTCGAAGCACTCGTCGATCTCGCGCACGGCTTCGAGAAGCTCTCTCCACCAAAGCATTTCGCTATTCTAAAGAAACATATCAAAGCATTCGTCACCGGCTTCGCCGGCGCCGCCGAACTTCGCGCTCGTCTTATGCGAGCCGAATCTGCTACGGAGCTCGCGTCCGCCATACGCCTGCACGAGCGCGCTCCGGGCCGCTAGGCCAAGTCTTACCCTCGTGCATGCGCACGGCGGACGCTCACGGTATACTGCAACTCATGGCGCATCAGAGTTTATATAGAATTCACAGACCTGCAACGTTTACGGACGTGGTGGGGCAGGAGCAGGTGACAAAGCCGCTTGAGGAGGCGGCAAAAGGGAAGAAAATTGGGCACGCATATCTCTTTGCTGGCAGTCGCGGGCTCGGGAAGACGAGTGTCGCACGCATCTTCGCAAGTGCAATTGGTTGCACCGAACGCGACTTGTATGAGGTAGATGCTGCGAGTAATAATAGCGTCGAGGACATCCGTGCGCTCACCGAGGGTGTTTACACACTGCCGTTCTCTTCTCCCTACAAAGTGTACATTCTTGATGAAGTGCATATGCTCTCCAAGTCGGCTTGGAATGCCTTTTTGAAGACGCTTGAGGAGCCGCCGGCACACGCAGTGTTTATCCTCGCGACAACCGAGCTCGAGAAAGTGCCAGAGACCGTGCAGTCGCGCTGCCAAGTATTTGAATTTAAAAAGCCGACGCGTGCTGTGCTTGCCAAAATGACGGCAGCGGTCGCAAAGAAAGAAGGCTATACACTTGCACCAGATGCCGCTGAACTCATCGCGATGCTTGGCGATGGCTCGTATCGCGATGCGCTCTCAGTGTTGCAGAAAGTACTTATCCAGGATGAAAATGAAAAGAGTCCTTCGCGTGCAGTACCAAGAGAAATCTCTCGAACCTGGGTTGAACAATGGACCGGTGCGCCGCGGCAAGAGCAGGTGCACGCACTCATACACGCGCTCGCCGCAGGCGAGCGCGGCAAAGCGCTTGAAGCGATTGAAAAGGCGGCGAAGGCGGACGCGGATATGAAGCTCTTTCTCGAACTCGTGCTCGAGGCGCTCCGCGCTACGCTCCTTATCCGCTACGCGCTCCCGACGCTTTCGGTCGGGACCCCGACCCAGGGCGTCGGGGCCGAGCTCCGCGCCTCACTCCAGAGCGAGCTCGGCGCGGATGAATTCTCTGCGCTTGAGAAATTTGCCACCTCGACTTCGCTCGGGGCAAGCAAACAGGGAATTACGCACGCGACCATGCTGGCATTCCTCACTGCCGCCGAACGCATCCGCTATGCACCTATCCCTGCGCTCCCACTCGAGCTCGCGGTTCTTGAACTTTTTCCCGAAGAATGAGAGGAGAAATAATCCGTTGGTTCATAGTTCTTATTGTCGCCGGAGCATCGGGTACTGGTCTTTTGTATACATATCAGTACATGCGCCCATGCGCGCATCCCATCTCATATGCCATTGGCGCTTTTGACTCACGATTTGACGTGACACAAGCAACGCTCCTTGCTGAAGCGAAAACCGCCGCGAATATTTGGAACAAGGCGGCTGGGAAGACTGTCCTCGTCTATGACCCAGATGCCGAGATGAAAATTAATTTGATTTACGACGAACGCGAGGCGAATGCGAAAATCGGGAGGAGAATCGCTCGTCAGCAAGAAAGTATGGATAATGCGCGTACAGCGCTCGACGCCTTGCAAGCGCAGTATGCTGCCAAGCAGGATGTATACAACGAAAAAGTGGATGCAGTAAATGCTCGCGGGGGTGCCACGCGGAATGAGGCAGTGACACTGAATGCAGAGCGCGATTCTCTTAACGCTCTCGCAGATTCTCTCAATGCTCAATTCGTCACCTTTAACGCAAGCGTGGCGACGTTTAATGCAACGGTAAAGGAATACAATCAAACTGCCGGTAAAACCTTCCAGGCAGGGCAGTATGTGCGCGATGCTACTGGCGAGAATATCAACATATTTGAATTTATCGGCAGTATCCAGCTCGAGCGCGTCCTCGCGCACGAATTCGGACACGCTATCGGTCTCGACCACAACAATGACTCGAAGTCCATTATGTTTGCGCAAAATGAGAGCGGCAATCTCGTCCCCACCGCCTCCGACCTCTCCTCTCTCCGCGCCCTCTGCGGGGCTTAATCTATCCACAACCTCTCTTCTCTAATTCGCGCGAATAGGCGAATAATGATTATAGCTGGGACAGCAGCCTTTGAAGCTTCGGCTTAAATACGTTACTGTTTCAATATTGCCGGCTCGTCTAATGGTAGGACAGCAGCCTTTGAAGCTGTGAATTGGGGTCCGATTCCCTGGCCGGCAGCAAAAATGCGGAAGCAGTTTTTTGCTGCCGGAAGCAGACGTGGGGCGTCTGCGTCAGGGAATCGAAAACCTTGCGAGCGCAATGTGCGAATACGTGGAGCACATTGCCCGCAAGGTATACTGGTTCTGTAAGGACCGATACGCGTACTCGCGGTCTCTGGCCGGCAGTCAATAAGGTAAGATATATACATGGGAAGTATCATCGAAATAAACGACACTCTGCAGCTCACACAAGAGCAGGGTTTTCCGGCGGAACTTGACTACGAAACACACAAAAAGAAACCATTTCTTATAGAACAGTTCGCAAATACAACTTTCGAATTCAAAGACAAGCCAGCAATAAGGGTGTATCAAGCGCCCCCCGTCAGAAACTTTCTCGTTGAGAATAAAGCCGGAAAATGGATTTATTGGGGACTCATTCACATTACCGAGATTGTTCATGACTACGAAAACAAAATAACATCGGGCAAATTCAAAATTATTTACCTCAACACTCCTGAAGAGATTTTGAAGGCCCATGACCTTATTGATAGGAACCCAGAGACTCGACCGGTTTAGACGAAATAGTTCCCACGTCGTACCAGCGACCAATTTTCCTTATGACTATAAGGAGTTAGAAAAATGGAAGAACAATATACAGATGAGCAAAAAGGTAACAAATGAGCTACACTGAAGTTATGGGATCGCCAGAACGATCTAGAAAAGAGGGAAATGTTATCCCGTTGCCCGAAAGGGAGGGAGCTGGTATGGGGCTGAAAGAGCTTGAGCAGGCCGTCGCCGTGGTGTTTAAGGAGCTCATGGATGCCAACAACAAGGATGCACCAGCGGCTGCTGAACTGTTCGACATCGCTGCGGAGCTAAACAGAGCAAAGACCGATGAAGAAAGACGCGAACGTACCATACAGCTCGATGCGGCGCGCCAGCGCAGAAATGAGGTTTGGGATGAAATCGGAAAGGCACGCAAGAGCTACGCAGAAGCCAAAGCGGCCTACGAGGCGGCGAAGGAGGAATTGGAAACAAAGCCTGTAAAACGCCGCAAGGCCGCGTAATCTCGAAGAAATGAAAACAATTGAAGTGGAGATACGAGGGACACTCGATGACGCAGAATATGCGCGCGCAAAATCTTTCTTAGATAAACACAGTGTCCACAGGGAGAGTCATGAGCGAGAGATGTTCTTGCTGCGCGATTACCCGGGTTACTCAAAAGATTTTGTTGGGAGAGAAGTTGATATTCGTTTGCGCAACACGAATGGCTCATGCGAGATCATGTTGAAGCAAAAAATTGGTAACGCCCGAGAAGAAGTTTCTTTACAGCTGAAAGAAAGTAATTTGGAGACCGCTAAGAAAATTGTGAAAGCTCTGGGGTGTACTAGTGCGATTTGGATGCATCGTCTCAAAGAAGTCTATGAATACAGGGGCATGGAGTGGTCTCTCGTGGTTGCTCCCAACAACATCCGTTATTATGAAGCCGAACTTGTTGTGGACAGTGAGGGAGCTGTCCCGGAGGCCTATAAGAAACTCGAGGCCGAAGCAAAAAAGATTGGGCTAAAGGTGTTGGATGACGAGGGAACCCGGGCGCTCATTCACCGGCTTGATACTGAAGCAAACAGACTGGTAGATTTATGAAAAAACCTAAAGCAATACTCTATGGCGACGATTGAAGATTTCAATAAGCTCGACATACGGGTGGGGAAGATAGTCGAGGTGCAGGATTTCCCTGAAGCACGAAAGCCTGCCTATAAACTGAAAATAGATTTTGGTCCTGAAGTTGGCGTCAAGAATTCTTCGGTTCAAATTGTAGCGCTCTACAAAAAAGAAGAATTGATGGGAAAGTTGATCCTGGGCGTGGTGAACTTCCCGCCCCGGATGATTGCCGTTTGAATCCGAAGTGCTCACCCTCGGCGTCCCCGACGCCGAGGGGCGAGTCATTCTCATTACTCCCGACCTCTCCAGCGCCGTCCTTGGCGGTAAATTGTTTTAACTAATAGCTGGTTGTTTTTGCTATAATTCTTTTATGAAAAAGCCAGCATCGATTTGCGTGTTTGGGGATAGTGTTTCTTATGGCGCTTGGGATATGGAAAAGGGTGGCTGGATAAATCGTTTATGGTTTTATGTTGGAAACAGAGCAGGAGAAGACTACATGGATATATACAATCAAAGTATTACTGGCGGGACAACAGGAACGATTTTAGAGCGTTTGGAAAATGAGGCAAAAGTAAGAGAAGCCGATGCGCTGATATTCCAAACAGGAGGAAATGATGCCTCGTATATAAGCAAGCCGGGCAACTTTATGGTCCAGCCGGAGAAATTTAAGGAAAACATTTTAGAGATAATTAGAAGGGCAAAAAAGATTACAGACAAAATAATTTTTATGGATTTGAAGAATTGTGATGAATCAAGAACAATGCCAGTGTCCTGGATTGATATTTATTACACAAATGAAAATATACGGAAATATGTTGAGATAATGAAAGAAGTTTGTTCGGAGAATAATGTCCCTTTCTTAGATATCGAGCCGCTCAATAATGAAGATTTTGACGACGGTCTACACCCAAATGCGGAAGGACATCGTAAAATTTTTGAACAAATGAAAGACTTCTTAGTTAAAAATAAGTGGATTTGATACAATCTATCTATGAAAAGAGGAATGGACTATACAGGAATAAGCATTGTTTTTGCATGTCATGACGGCAAGGGGAATTTCCTTTTCTGCAAACGAGGTTCTCAATGCCGTGATGAACGTGGTACCTGGGATGTAGGTGGCGGTGGATTGGAATTCGGGGATACCGTCGAACAGACATTGCGAAAGGAGATTGGAGAAGAGTACTGCACTGATGTACTCGCCTTTGAACGGTTGGGGTATCGTGATGTCCATCGAGAACAGGGTGGCGTGAAGACGCACTGGATTGCTCTCGATTTCAAGGTGCTCGTAGACCGGGCGAAAGTGAGGAACGGAGAACCACACAAGATGGAGAAAGTAGAGTGGTTCACTCTCGATTCACTCCCAGACCCATTACACTCTCAGTTGCCACTGTTCTTTCGTCTGTATAAAGACAAACTTACTCAAACTCTCTGGGCTGATGCGAAGATAGTATGAAAAAGAAAAGAACAGGTGTAGTTATCTATCAAGCAAAGAACGGAGCAATTGAGTTCCGTGGCGACATGTTACATGAAACGATCTGGGCGACACAAATCCAAATAGCTAATGCTTTTGAAGTCGATGTGCGAACGATTAACGAGCATATTCAAAACGTTTTAAAGACGAAGGAACTAGGAGTAGCAACTGTCCGGAATTTCCGGATAATTCAAAAAGAAGGGAAACGTGAGGTTGAGCGCGATATAAAGCATTACAACTTAGATATGGTTCTGTCTGTTGGCTACAGAGTGAATAGTAAGAAAGCAACATTTTTCCGTCAGTGGGCAACAAAGACACTGCGCGGATATGTCATCGATGGCTACGCGATAAACAAAAATCGTATTACCAAAAATTACACTCAGTTTATGGGCGTGATAGAAGATATAAAAAAACTTTTACCAGCGGGTTCTGCTACAAAATCGAAAGATGTCGTTGAATTAATTTCGCTTTTTGCCGACACGTGGCTCTCCCTTGATGCATACGATAAAGAACTACTTCCCGAGGGAAAGTTAACGAAGAAAATCGTCAAACTTACCGCAAGTAAGATTGCAGATAATCTTACCCAATTGAAGCGGTCTCTTCTGGATGGAGATCAGGCGACTGATATTTTCGGAAAAGAAAGAAGAGAAGGGAGTATTTCGGGTATTGTCGGAAACGTGATGCAGTCGTTCGACGGCAAAGAATTGTACCCGACTGCAGAAGAAAAAGCGGCACATCTTTTATATTTTATGGTAAAAGACCATCCGTTTATTGATGGCAATAAACGAAGCGGTGCTTTCTCATTTATTTGGTTTTTGCGACAAGCGGGTATTCTAGACGCCTCCAAACTTACTCCCTCTGCATTAACGGCCCTCACCATAATGGTTGCAGAAAGTAGTCCGGAACATAAGGAAAAGATAATCAAGCTTATCTTAAACCTTGTTTCAAAATAAAAGTGGTGTACGTCGTTTATCTGCTCGAGTGCGAAGACGGCTCTCTCTACACGGGTATCACGACTGATGTCGAGCGGAGATTTGCAGAACATAAGAAAGGCATAGGGAGTCATTTTACGAAAGCAAAGAAAGCAAAACGTATTGTGTATACCGAGCAACACACGAACAGAAGCTCGGCGCTCAAGCGCGAGGCAGAAATAAAGAAGTGGCCGCGTTCGAAAAAGCTACGACTTTTCTAAATAAAAGAAGAGCTTGCCAGGCTCTCCAGTTTTCTCTCGATGTTTTTCTTATCCGGTCAGCAGTTCAGGTTTCCCGTTTACGGTAACTCTGGGGTACATTTTTTGTTCTGAGGAACAAGACCATGTAGTAGGGGACGTGGCCGCGCTTCCTGAAGTCTTCTACGTCCACACTGATCACGAACTCATTCCAATAGCCGAATTGTTCGAGGTGGGCTTCTCTGAAAAGTGCTGCCAAATCCAGTTTCGTGTAATCGTATATCTCATCTGGCGTGAGAAGAAGCCAGCGGAGCATTGCGGTGACGCAGTGCGGGGACATGAGTTCTCCTTTCCGCAAGTTGAGAGTCGGTGTACAGCTAGGGGCGATTGTATACGGCTACAGGTAAAAGTAAATGACGTACTATACACAGCCCTGCCGATGTCCCTTCTCGCGCCTGATACTATGAGCACATGGACACCTACACACAGAGACACAACATGTTAATGATCTTAGCTTTCGTTATTATTCTTAGTATAGTAATGCTCGGGGCTCTCTATTTAAGTAATAAGAAATCAGCACCGTCCACCGCCGCTGACATACAATCGGCTGTCGATGCCGCTGGTAGTGTTACCGACAGCGCCACGCAAGGGGTGTTGCCTTCGATAGGTGAAGCATCTAACCCGCTCACCAACAAGCCAGACATTAATCCAACTAGCAAGACCAATCCGTTTGATTCAGTCAAAACCAACCCATTCCAATAACATCATGAAAAACAACCTCCTGTCTGCAAGCATTCTCGGTATCGGATTAGTAGTGTCGTCTCTCATTGTCGCGAATGGTGCATTTGCGCAAACTGAACCGTCTGGTATCCAGTTTCCTGTAGCCGAGTTGGGAAACTGTAAAGACAAAGATGCGTGCAAGACGTATTGTGACAATGCGAGCCATATCGATGCGTGCCTCGCGTTCGCAGAGAAGAATAACCTGATGTCGAAGAATGAGGTTGACACAGCAAAGAAATTTATGAAGGGCGGAGCGAAGGGTCCTGGAGGATGTACGGGCAAAGAGGCGTGTCAGACTTACTGTGATGACATAAGCCACATAGATGCATGCATCGCATTCGCAGAGAAGACCGGTATGGTACCACCGAGTGAATTAGCTGAAGCGAAGCAAGTACAAGCGGCCATTGCAAAAGGGATAAAGCCGCCTGCGTGCCGGGGCAAGAAAGAGTGTGATGTGTATTGTGAAGACCCAAATAACATGAAAGTGTGTGTGGCGTTTGGCGAGGCGGCCGGATTTCTAAAAGGGAAGGAGTTGGAAGACGCGCGCAAAATGATGACCGCCATAAGCAATGGCGCGACCCCGCCGCCGTGCAAAGGCAGGGAAGCGTGTGAGGTGTATTGCTCGGAACCTGACCACATGGAAGTGTGTATGACGTTCGCGCAGGCGGCGGGATTCATGACTCCTGAAGAAGCACAAAATTCAGGGAAAATGCTCGCGGCTCTTAAAAAAGGAGTGAAGCCACCTGCGTGTCGAGGGAAAGAAGCATGCGATGTGTATTGTGCAGAGCCGTCACATACAGAGGAGTGTATACAGTTTGCCGAGGCAGCCGGTTTTATGACCGGAAAAGAAGCTGAAATGGCAAAGAAGACTGGAGGCAAAGGACCAGGAGGATGTGTCGGTAGGGACGCGTGTGAGGCGTTCTGCGGCAATCCAGGCAATCAAGATGCCTGTATCAATTTTGCGAAAGAGAATGGGATGATCTCGGAGGAAGATGCGGGACGCATGCAAGAAGGTCAAAAGAAACTCAAAGAAACGATGCAGAATATCCCGACAGAGGTGGAGGGTTGTTTGAAATCAGTTCTTGGTGATGGCGCTCTTGAAAAGATGAAGAGTGGGCAGGCGATGCCGTCTCGAGATACAGGAGAAAAGATGCGTTCTTGTTTCTCACAACTAGGACCGCCGCAAGAGCAAGAACAACAAGGTGAACCGGGGAACGAGCAAGGACGAATACCTCCAATGCCTCCGCAAGGGCAAAAAGAATTCGGAGCACCATTTGTACAACAGACTGAACCAGGTCAGTCGCCAACAGAAGCGCAAAAGCCACCAGAAAAGCAATTTGCTCCGCGACCGTATCCGAATCAACCACCATCGGGGGTGAAATATGGTCCTGAAACGTACCCCACAAAGCCGCCTCCGACGGGGACATCAGGCACATATCCAGACAAGCCGACACAATTTATTCCCGAGACGTACCAAAAGCAACCCCCGCCTTCGTCGGGAGAGGGAATACCTACTGACTCTCAATATCAACAGCAGTACCAGCAACAATATCAGCAGCAGTACGAACAACAGTACCAACAACAGTACCAGCCAACACAAATTGTCCCTGAAGTGTCTGTTCCGCAGATACCACCGACCGGGCAATTTGTGCCGCCAGTATTCTGATTACTCTATTCGTATTTCGCCCCGGTTCAGTTAAGATGGCGATATGACTACCAAGACTCGGGTGGCGGGGGTGAGTGTTGCCGCGCTCGCGATCGTGTATGTCGCTGGCTTCTCGGGCCTCGTCGCGAGCGAGTATCGTTCAGGAGCGGCTGACGAACCTGAACGTTTCATTCCATTGCCGGAGTTCGATCGAGCTGATTACAATGCGCGACTCCTCGCACTCGCGCACGTGAACAGCATGGATTCCACAAGCTCACCACAGGTCACCGAAACGTTCTCAACCGCCTCAACATCGGTGCGCGTCATCTCGACTACCACGCCCTCCCTCTGGCCCGTGAGTACGGTGTATCCGAATGTGGGAGCAATCTTGCCGTTCAAGCGCATCGTCGCATATTATGGGAATTTCTATTCTAAAGGGATGGGCGTGCTTGGTGAATATCCGGCCGACCAAATACTTGCGATGCTCGCGAGCACGACTGCGAAGTGGACAGCCGCAGACCCAGCAACGCCGGCGGTACCGGCTATTCATTACATCGTGACTGTCGCACAAGCTGGCGCAGGGAAGGAAGGGAAGTATATTTTGCGGATGCCCGACGACCAGATAGAGCGTGCAGTTGAGCTCGCGAGCCGGATACAGGGAATCGTATTTCTTGATGTACAAGTAGCACAGAGCACATTGCAATACGAACTTCCGCAGCTGGAAAAATATCTGAAGATGCCGCAAGTGCATCTCGGTATTGACCCGGAATTTTCTATGAAAGGCGGTGAGCGGCCGGGCACGGTCATTGGCACGTTTGATGCCGCCGATATAAATTATGCCGCAGAATATCTTGCAGGACTCGTGCGTGAGAACCACCTGCCGCCCAAGATACTCGTCGTGCACCGCTTCACACAAGGTATGGTGACGAATTATAAAAAGATTCAACCTCTGCCGGAAGTACAGATAGTAATAGATATGGACGGCTTCGGTGCGAAGGAGAAGAAATATGGCACGTACAATTACGTCGTCGCACCGGAGCCAGTGCAATTCACGGGCATCAAACTGTTTTATAAAAACGATACCCGTCCGCCCGCCGACGGCCTCCTCTCACCGGCAGAAGTTCTCTCACTCACCCCCGCACCGATTTATATTCAGTATCAATAAAATAGATGAAGCCCCGCGTTCCCGCAGGGCTTCGAGGTGTGCTGTGGCGTTAGAACGAGTAGTTCACACCAATCAGCACGGTCGTCTTTCTTTCCAGGATTTCGTCGGCGTTGGGGATGTTGCCGCGAAGAGCTGCTCCCCACACCTGGACGTTTTTCCCCACCTGGTATTGGAGTCGCGGTCCAAGTCCAAGTCCGGTTTCTTTCATCGCGCCGAACCCGAGCTTTTCGGTGACGGCGTAGGTCGCCGTCACCTTGTGCCACGGACCACTAACGCGACCTCTCTCGAACGCACCATAGAGGTTGAAATCCCCCTTGGTCGCGTCGAAGAAAAACAGTCGGCGCGACCCGCGACTCTCTTCCGGCACGGTCTCGCGACCGAAGCCTATGCCCATCTGGAGACCCTCGAAGGGTTTCCAGGTCGGCCCGGCGAGGATTTCTCGGTAGCCGTCCGACTCCTTCCAGATGAAAGCGAAGAAACCAAACGAATCCGTCAGATCCTTCTCGTACCAGACGATGGCGCGAGAGGGTTGTTTCGAGACCACTTGAGCCTCGACCCAGAAGCCCAGTTCTTTCTCTTCTTCCTCGGCCGCCATCACTGGCGAGCCGAGGGCGATGCACAACAGCAAAATCAAAGATCGGAGCATGACCCTTTCCTTTTTCGAAATTAGTGCCAAACTACAGCACACTGCAGAGAGTATGGCATCTGCCACATGTATTGTCAAGCTCCTACGGTCGTGGTGCTATGATGAGTCAATGAGCCCAACATCACAGTTGCTGCATGAGGTGGCGATTACTGCCATTGTCGTGAAGGATGAGAAATATCTCATCACCCGCCGTACGCTCTCTAAGAAACGATGGCCGGGGAAGTGGACAGTCCCGGGAGGGAAATTAGAGACCGGCGATTATACGAGTCTGCCCAAAGATACACACGAATGTTGGTATAACGTGCTTGAGACGGTAGTGCGGCGGGAAGTGAAAGAGGAGACCATGCTTGAAATTAAAGATATAGAATACGTAACTTCGCTTGCCACGATAGACAAAGAAGGCATTCCTGTTTTTATTATTTCTTGTATGGCGGATTGGGAGAGCGGGGAGGTCGTGCTCCAAGAAAGCGAGACGGACAAGTACGCCTGGGTCTCGCTAGAAGAAGCAAGGAACTATGAACTCATCGGGGGCATTTATGAGGAGCTCGCTATGGCAGATGCACGCCAGAAAGGACAGAAATCAGAGTGGAAGAGGACTCTTGCATAGTTGCGCTCTTCGTGTGTGTGGTATCATCTTTCCCATATGGAACATAATAACAATGAACAAACCAGCAAGTTTTTGCCTTTAGCAGTTGTCGTCGCCGGTGTGCTTATCGCGGGTGCCGTAGTCTGGAATGGAAAGAATCCCGCTCCAGTACCGTCCGGAGCAGCGCCGACAGGCGCGGCGCCCTCGGCAGCCGTCGATATTAAAAATGTGAAGACGGATGGAGACCCGTTTATCGGCAATGCGAACGCACCGGTGACTATCGCCTTTTGGAGCGATTTCCAGTGCCCATTCTGCAAGAAGTTTGAATTTGAGACATTCCCGCAAATTGTGAAAGATTACGTCGATACGGGGAAAGTGAAAGTGGTGTTCATGGACTTCACGTTCCTTGGTCAAGACTCGACTACTGCCGCACTCTACAACCAATCGATTTGGAGATTGTATCCGAACCAGTATATGGCGTGGCGTACGGCGATATATAACGCGCAAGATGAAGAACAGGATATCGGATTCGGTGATGCAGCCTCCATCGATGCACTTAATGCAACTGTCCCGGGTATCGATACGGCAAAGGTTGCCGCGGATGTGAAAGCGAATACGAAGACGTATCAAGCGGCAGTGGATGGCGACAAGGCCGAAGCACAAAAGGCGGGCGTAAACGCGACCCCCGGTTTCGTCATCGGCAAGCAGGTTATCCTCGGCGCCTATCCCTACGCAAACTTCAAGACAGCGATTGACGCAGTCTTGAAGTAGTCGTAATGAGCGTCTTACTTATCGCGCTTGCGGCTTCGACCGCTACCTTTATCGGCGGCAGTTTCGCGCTTCGCTTCCGCGACAAACTTCACCTCATCCTCGGCTTTTCGGCAGGTGCGGTTGCGGGGGTGGCACTTTTTGATCTTCTTCCAGAAGCGATTGAGCTTGGCGCGCAGTATCACGAACCCGCCACCATAGCGCTGTTCGCCGCGCTCGGATTTTTCGGCTATCTCATTCTCGACCGACTCGTCCTTCTTCACACTCATGATGAATTGGAGGACGTCGTACGTCCTCCATCTGATGTAGGACGTACGACGTCCTCCATGCGCGGGGCATCTGGTGCGCTCACGCTCTCGGCGCACAGCTTCTTTGACGGTATGGCGATCGGCATCGGTTTCCAGGCGTCTATTGCAGTCGGCATCGTTGTAACCGCCGCGGTGCTCACCCACGATTTCTCTGACGGTATCAACACGGTGAATCTCATACTCAAGAATGGCGGGACGTGGCGGCAAGCCTTTAAATGGCTTCTTGCGGATGCTGCGGCGCCGCTCCTCGGCGCCGCTTCCACGCTCTTTTTCCGTATCCCAGAATCAGCCATCGGGCTCGTACTTGCCGTCTTCGTTGGCTCCTTCCTCTATCTCTCGGCGAGTGACCTTATCCCCGAGAGCCACCACCGGCATCCGCGCGCACTCACGACCGTGATGACGCTACTTGGTGCGCTCGTACTTTATACGGTTGTGCACCTGGTACCCCGTTAGAGATCTCGCTACACGAACCATACAAACGTCGAGAGCATCGCTGAGACCCATACAATGTCATCTCTAACGGGGTGGTATAATTCAACGATATGAAACTATTTTTACATTGGCTCATTGCGGCTGTTTCTATCGGTATTGCAGCATACATCGTTCCGAACGTTGCAGTGACTCCCGTGAGTGCGCTCATCGCGGCAGTGGTGCTCGGCGCGCTCAACCTCTTTATCCGTCCGATTATTCTTATCCTCACTCTTCCCATAAATGTTCTTACGCTCGGTCTCTTCTCACTCGTCATCAATGCGCTTCTCGTGATGCTCGCGTCATATCTGGTGCCCGGATTCTTTGTCGCTGGTTTCTGGCCGGCATTCTTCTTCGCGCTCGCACTCACCATCATCAATTGGGTCTTCCATCTCTGGAGTCATGATTGATTCCGAATACTAGCAATTTACTGTATTTACTGATATATCTCTCATTAGTTTGTTCACACAAGGAGCGCTCTCATGGCGCATTACACGATTAGGAAGTTTCGGTATGGACCAAAGGTGCCGTCCAAAGTCAGAAAGAAGGACAAAAAGGATGTACCATTGCCGTACGGGAAATGGACAAGAGACAGAAGGGTGCAGTGTGGGAACAGGTCATGTACAAGCACCAACACCTGGCGAAACGACTTTACCTTTAACAAGAAAGGGGAAGAGGTGTGGCGCTACAGATGTGGCAATTGCAAGCGGTATTTCATCATGGACCTATCGTAAAGGAGGGCTTGACAAAAAAGAGGGGGTTGTGCTATCTTACCCCTGTCACTCGCCGAGGCCCGTATGGCTAAGGATGGAGGGGCAATTCAGTTCAACAGCACTTTTCTTTTTCCAGTCTTTTTCCAGGAGAACGACCGATGAAGAAGGACAGCACCCTGAGGATTTTTGCCAATTTTTCCTTCGCGATCCAGGCCGCCGGCGCCAGCCACGACAACCAGATCACCGACGTCGACCACCACCGCTAAGCGGCACCGGCCGGGGCGGCGGCGCGGGGAACTAACTGCGCTGCCGCCTGGCTAGAAGCCGTGTAGCACCAGCCGCCACCTCAGACGTGGTGGTTAACATTTTATAACTTAAACCGCACTTTTACTGCGGAGGAGATTGAGGAGAATAGGGAGGAACGACGCAACGATGATGACAAGCGAGATTGGGAGGATGTAGTGCTCGCTGTTTGGTATCACCGAGCCGAGCGAATAGCCGAGCAATGTCATTCCCGCGCCCCAGAGAAGTCCGCCGAGAATGTTGTAACGGAGGAACGTTGGATAGGTCATAGAGCCGATACCGGCGAGGACAGGCGCCAGGGTGCGCACGATAGGCACAAAGCGTGCGAGTATCACCGCGCGCCCACCATACGTTTGAAAGAATTTTTCGGTGCGCTTTAAATATTCTTGTTTGAAAAAGAATGAGTCTTTGCGTTTGAAGAAATTCACGCCGACGTTTGCACCGAACCAGTACCCGACAGAGTCACCGATAATCGCCGCAATCACGACGACAAAAATAAGCGGTCCGACAGAGAGAAAGCCGGCGGCGGAGAGGAGTCCTGCGGCGAAGAGGAGCGAATCGCCCGGGAGGAAGATACCGACAAGAAGGCCGCTTTCAGCGAAGACGACCAACGCGAGCCCGAGGTAGCTTCCGGTTTTCACCATCGCTATCGGATCGAGATTTACACAGGCTGAAATGAAGTCGAGCATTCGCAGTTCATTCTAGCAGAAGCATCAGAGATTTGTCATTGTGGAATGTACAAGCCGCGGGGTAGTATGTATGTAACTGTATGAAGAGATGTGTTGATTGTGGCGATGCACCAGTATTTCACCGTGTTGCATGGATAGCTGCCATACTTGAGAAAACGCTCACCTTCAGTCGAATACCGTTTAATGGATTTCTGCGAGGGATTGAAAGTCTTGTCGCTGGACCACTGTATAACATCGTTACCCCCTTTGTTATGAAGGTGCTAGTCGCCGCACGATTGGCATACTTTGCAGATGTACCCGATGCGCACACGAGTGGACGCACGCGAGTGATGTGGGAAGAGGCTCGTCGTCGCGGTATACCACTCCGGCAATTCCGTTTGTTTGGCATTAGTCGCAATTCATTTCTTATGACCGTTGACGGTACACATAAAACATTTCTCGATCTCCCTCGACCGGGGGATGCAAGTTCCGCGGGTTTCGCATGGATGGATGATAAAGAAATGGTGCGCGAGAGACTTTCAGCTGCCGGTGTTCCTACCGCGAGAGGCGGCATCGTAACCTCTATCGCACAGGCGCGCGCATTGTTCGAACGTCTGCGTCCGCCGATTATCACAAAACCTGAAATCGGCTCACGGAGTCGACATACTACGACGCATATACATACCGAGGAGGAGCTTATACAAGGTTTTGAAAAAGCAGCAGTACTTTCACCCTGGGTTATTGTTGAAGAAGAGGAGGTGGGGTTCGTGTATCGAGGTACGGTTGTCGGCGGCAAGCTCGTGGCAGTTCTGCGGCGCGAACCGCCAATGGTTATTGCTGATGGAATACAGACCGTCGCCGAATTGATCGAGAGTGAGAATAAGAATCCGCGCCGAGACGGCACCATCTTTCACCGTATCGAGATAGACGATGAAGCCCACGCAGAACTTATTCGTCAAGGAGTAACGCTTGAATCTGTGCCTGAAAAAGGAATAGTAGTCACGCTCTCACAAAAAGCCACTCGTGGCATCGGCGGCGGGACGACCGACATGACCGACGTTATTCACGCTGATAATCGGACGATGCTTGAAGCCGCGGCAGCGGTGGTCAATGATCCTCTTATCGGCATTGATTTCATCATCCCTGATGTAACGAAATCGTGGAGAGAGCAGGAACGTTCAGGCATTATTGAATGCAACTCAATGCCTTTTATCGACTTACATCACTATCCGCTTGTTGGTTCGCCACGAAATGTTGCGGGCGCGCTCTGGGATATTGTTATTTCTGATACCGGGTCAAGCATTGTCTGATCTGGTGCAAGGTGCATCGGAGATTGTTGATCCACGCAGTATGCGCCTAAGAATTTTTTGAAATCATCGGTTCGATCTATTTCGCCGATTTCTCTGAAGTGTTGTAGAGGACTTGCCTCCGGTGTTTTTTCATAGTGACCGCGAATTTCTCCGTCGACATAGACACGGAGGTGCCACTGCTCTTCAAAATTCTCAAGCCGTCGCCACGAGAGAACCTGGTCATTGTCCTTCCACGCGACGAAATGATTACCAAAATTCCATTTCTCAGAAAGGTGTTTCTTCAATTGCTCGAGCGTCCCACCGGCGACCAGCCAGCCAATATGATAGCGCTGTCGATCGTGTTTATGCCAGATAAGGTGCGATTTGAGTAGAAATGTTTGCAATGAGGGAAAGAGAAAATATACGACTTTCCACACTACGACCTTTATCTTGTTCATAAGTCAAATATAACAGAATAGTATGCTCTATACTGTAGGCAATGGAACAAGCGCCGCAGTTTTCCACTCCTGAACAGGAGCTTGCGTATTTGCGCGAGCAAGTCGCACAGCGAGAGACGCAACTGGTCGAAGCGGGGAAGGCGCCGGGTAGAGAGGAGCGTGCCGGGATTGTCTCCGAGCAAATCGCTCTGCATCGCGCCGCGCCAGAGACAGTACTCGCCCCGGAATATCGTATAAGCGAGGCGACAAAGACGAGCGAGGCAGATGCGATACTTACCGAGCTGCAGCTTGGCGGCAGTGAGGCTGCCGTGAAGAGTCTCCTGCAAACGATGACTGAAAAGGGGATTAAGAACGCGCTTGCCGTGATGGAGAAATTGAGTGACCCACATGTTACCGATGACTTCCACCGGTACCTCGTGCGATATATCGCCGCTGGTCTCGCTCCCACAGGGATTGATGAGACGGCACCACGTTTCCAGGCGCTCAAGATGACGCTGTATGAGATTGCACTGCCAGAGCCGAAAAATGAAGAACAAGGTGGACGAACCAAAACGCTCAAAGAACTCATTTCCGGTATGGAGCAGTTTTATGCCGGTCTTCTCTCGGTTGAAGAGTCAACTCCGGGCGAACCGCATTACTTCGCGCTCGAGCTCGCCGTGCCCGCTGATAGTCCGCATCTTCAATTTTATGCGGCAGTGCCGAACAGCAAGAAAAATCTTTTTGAGAAACAACTCCTCTCGATATTTCCCGACGCGACTCTCGTGCTTCAGCCCGCTGATTATAATGTGTTTGTTTCAAGCGGCGCATCGCTCGTTTCGACAGCCAAGTTTGCAGAGCACCCTGTCCTCCCGCTCACCGACTACACCGAGTTTGACCAAGATCCACTGAACGCCATTATCAATGCCTTTGCAAAGATAGAGCACGTAGGCGAGGGGGCCGCGCTCCAAATCATCATTGAGCCGCGGGCAGAACGGCACGTGAAGCACTACCGCAAGATTTTACAGGCACTGCGCAAAGGCGAGAAGCGTTCGGCGGCATTTAGTACCCCCGAGACCATCCTTGGTGAAGTCG
>JBBUDY010000030.1:0-4923 GCA_038057055.1 Patescibacteria group bacterium
GGAGTATTATGAAAATCTAACTGCGAGTGTACTACTTGAGGGGTAGCTGGAGGGTATTTATTCATACCTATCATTATACATTACCGTACCTCGTAGCCGGCGGCGCGGAGCGCCGCCGAAATCTTTTCCATAACACCATTCACCTCGTCGTCGGTGAGGGTGCGTTCCATCGATTCAAACACGAGGCGGAATGCGAGTGAGACCTTCCCTTCTTTCTCAAAGCGGTCGAATTGATCGAGACGAACGAGGAGCTCACCCGCGTTTTCTCGAATAATCCTTTCTGGCTCTCTGGCTTCTGTCTCTTCCGGTATCCAGAGTGCAATGTCACGCGTAATAAATGGGTAAACTGAAAATGGCTTGTAGGTTCCAAGTTCATACCGTTTCGGTTCATACTCTTTCCCATAGTCTTCAAGCTTCGCCACCGAGAGATTGTCAACTACGTCTGCCTTGTCACCCCACGCCACCACACGCTCGGTCATTCGGAGTTCAATGTGCTCGCCTTCTTTTGGAAATACCGTACCCACTTCAAACAATTTCGGTTTTTCATTTGGCGCGAGTACGAGAGGCGCATAATACTTCGCCTGCGCAAGCGCTTCTTGCAGATTCTGTTCAAGCGAGGTGCGGAGCGCCGGCTTCGCTTTATCGAGCGGGTTGGCAAGAGCGATATCCCCTTTCTTGGCAAATGATTGTGTCGAAACTTCTGTGTATCCCTGTTCAACCATTTGGTCCCTCATCCGTTCAATGCCCCGATACCGGGTCTGATCTGGCGTACTAAAGATTGGCGGGAGCTCGGTCGCCGGAATCCGGTCATACCCTACAATGCGTCCAACTTCTTCAACAAGGTCTTCAGGAATTGTGAGGTCAGTGCGCTCAAAAGGCGGAGTAACCGTAAAGGTGTCATTTACTACCATATATGGTAGTGCGAGCCTTTTGAGGGCATCTTCAACTTCTATGTTTGAAAAATCAGACCCGAGGACGCTGTTTATTTTCTCAAGAGTCACCGAGACCTCTCGACTTCGCTCGGGGGAAGCTGGGTACTCATCAACCACGCCTATAACTTCCCCACCGGCGATGTCAGTGATAAGCGTAAGCACATCACGCATACCATACGCCGCAAGCTCGGGCGATGGGCGGTTCTGGAACCGCTGACTTGCATCAGTTGAGAGCCGCAGCGCTTGTGCGGTACGGCGAATCGAGGTGCCTTCGAAGTTCGCCGATTCCACGATAAGGTCGGTCGTGTCTGCTGTCACCTCTGCTGACTTCCCACCCTTCACGCCAGCAATGCCGATTGCTCCGCCTGAATGTGCGTCAGTGATGAGAAGCGCACCCGAGTTCAAATTGAATTCTTCATTTGAGAGTGTCGTGATTTTCTCGTCTTCTTTTGCGCCACGCACCAAGATTGCATACTTCCCTTCTTTCATTTCTAATTTCCCAGCATCAAAGGCATGGAGCGGTTGACCGATGTCTAACATCACGTAGTTCGTCGCATCAACGATGTTGTTGATGGAACGCTGCTCTACCGCTTCAAGCGCCTCCTTGAGCCACGCGGGCGACGGACCGACCTTCACTCCCTTCACTACTCCCCCCATATACCGCAGGCATTTCTTTGGGTCTTCTATTTCCACCTTGAGTGATGTCGGGACGTCGTATGTCCCGACATCACTCCGGAGGGGGTCGTTTTTGAGTGGGATATCGAGAATCGCGGAGAGCTCTTTCGCGATACCGCGATGCGAGAGGCAGTCCGCCGCACGGTTCGGAAGCACTTTTACATCAAGCATATCGCCACTCGCCTCCTCTATTTCAAATGCATGGAAAGTGAGGACATCATCTAGTTTCTCTGCCGACGGTAGCAGTGTATCAAAATAGTTCTGTAACCATTTTTGTGAGATTTTCATACTTTTTTCTCGTCAAAGGCGTAATTGAAACGAATATCGCCCGAATGAAAAAGCCGGATATCTGGAATGCCGTACTTAATCATCACAAAACGCTCGACACCGAGGCCGAAGGCAAACCCTTGATATTTCTCTGCATCAACGCCGGCATTCTCGAGCACCTTTGGATGCACCATGCCCGCACCCATCACCTCGAGCCATTTCTGCTGTGCCGAAAACCATACATCTACCTCAACCGAGGGCTCGGTAAATGGGAAGTATGATGGGCGAAAGCGAACCTTGGCATCGCTGCCGAAATACTCTTTGCAAAAACGTTCAAGCGTACCCTTCAGGTGTGCGAGTGTTACGTCAGTATCCACCGCAAGACCTTCAAGCTGATAAAACTGCGCTTCATGTGTCATATCGGTCGCTTCATTGCGGAAGCATTTCCCCGGCACCACAATACGCGTCGGTGCCCCATGACTCTCCAGCCATCGGATCTGCATCGGCGAGGTATGCGTACGCAACACCTTCTTCTCCTCGCTTTCTCTTGTTTTTATCCAGAACGTGTCCCACATATCACGCGAAGAGTGATCTTCAGGAATATTGAGCGCATCAAAATTGTAATGCTCGGTCTCGAGCTCGGGACCCTGGACAACGCCGAACCCCATGCGGCCGAAGATATCTGCCATCTCGCGAATGGCGACGGTGATAGGGTGCAGGCGACCTGGACTCGACATGTCAAAAGAATACCAAAATGCTATGCTCTACGCTATGAGTCCAGAGGTGGCAGCATACCCTTTTCTTTTCATAGCGATATTCTTTGAGTCGTTCGTCCTCGTGACGCTTCTCTCTCGCCCTGCGCGCGCTGCGCGTGCGCGAGCGGCTGATGCTGCGACACCCTCTGTTGCCATTATCGTCCCTTGCTGGAACGAAGAAAAAACTGTGGCTGCTACCTGTGAATCGCTCCTCGCGCTCCAGTATCCAAAAAACAAGCTCGAAATTATTCTTGTCGATGACGGTTCAACCGATACGACAGCACACGTCATGCAGCAGTTTGTGCAGTACCCAGGCGTGAAAATTATCACTAAAGAAAACGGTGGCAAGCACACCGCGCTCAATGCCGGCATCGCGGCGACACAGGCAGAGTTTATTGGCTGCCTCGATGCCGACTCATTTGTCGAGCCCGATGCACTCCACGAGATTATTCCTTGCTTCACAGATGAGAAGGTGGCTGCAGTGACGGCCGCAATGTCAGTGCATCAACCAAAAGGGATTCTCCAGAACATGCAACATGCCGAGTATATATTCGGTATCACGATGCGACACTCCATGTCCTCAATTAACGGCCTGTATGTGACCCCCGGACCTTTTTCTTTTTATCGGCACTCGGTTATCAAGGAGTTAGGCGGCTTCCGCTATGGCCATCAGACAGAAGACATGGAAATGGCGCTCCGAATCCAGAGGGCCGGATATAAAATAGAGAATGCCGTTCGCGCACGAGTGTATACCAAGACTCCCTCGACGCTCGCAACACTCATCAAGCAACGCACCCGCTGGACGAGTGGCTTCTTGCGCAACGTCCTCGGTGAATACCGTGGACTCATTGGAAACCGTGTCTACGGAGTGCTCGGCGTGCTCATCCTCCCAGGGGCGCTCCTCGCGATTGCAAGCAGCATCCTCCTCTTCTTCCTCGCTCTCTACCAATTTACCGACCACGCGGTAGCAGCTGTCTCGATCCGCGCTGGCATCCCGCTCTCTTATGCATTTATACCGCACGGCTCATTTGACTGGTTCTACTTCCCTGCAAACTTTTTCCTCCTTCTTGGGGCTGTGATGCTCCTCGCTTCGCTCCTGCTCATCACCACAGGCAAACGTCTCTCGAATACACCCGGAAAGCTTAAAGCAGGTTTTGTCTCCTACCTCTTCCTCTACGGACTGGTCATGCCCTTATGGCTTCTGCGCGCGACAAGCGATGTGGCGTTCGGCATACGCCGTGGCTGGAGATACTGATATGTCACTTGTTGTTCGAAATGCACTCATCGCGCTTGGAATCACCATTGCACTCATGGTCACCATCGCCTTCACCGTCAATTATTTGAACAATGCACGCATCGCAGAGCTCTCCACCATCGAAGACCAGCTCTCGATCGACACGCTCTCTCTCGATACTCAATTTTCTCTTCTTGAGACTGCTCCGTGCGACAGCATCGCCTCTTCGACAACACTCATCAGCAGCCTCGCTGACTTAGGAAGTCGCCTCTCGTATACTGAGAATCAACTCGGGACTGATAACGCACAAGTGATACGGCTTAAGCAGCAATATTCTCTGCTTGAGATCCGCGATTACTTGATTACCAAGCGGCTCGCTGCTGCCTGCAAGACAAAGCCCGTCACTGTGCTCTACTTCTACAGCAATGCGGGCGACTGTAAGGATTGCGACAAAGCCGGCTACGCGCTCTCCTACCTGCACGACACCTACCCGACACTGCGCGTCTACTCCTTTGACTACAACCTCGACCTTGGCGCTCTGCAAACATTTATCGCAATCAATAAAGTGAAGCAGGAGCTGCCCGCATTCATTATTAACGACAAACAGTATTACGGCTTTACCTCGCTTGCCGACCTCGAAAACCAATTCCCCAAAGGCGCACTTTCCACATCAACTTCTCCTCGTTGAGCCGCCTCCCCGATTCGAACGGGGGACCTTCGCTTTACAAAAGCGTTGCTCTACCAACTGAGCTAAGGCGGCTTGATTTTAATGTACCCGTCTTTCACGATCTTCGCAATGTAATCGTGGCGTTTAAGTTTCTTCAATTTATACTCAACCGAACGTGCATCTTTCAATGTTTGATAATCCTGTTTTAAGACAAGCTTTCCTTCTCCCAGACGCTTCGTGGATGAAGTGTGTCCACTGACGTGTTGTTTTATTCTTCGCTCTAAATCATTAGTACTCCCGATATAGAATTTCCCATTTGGAAACTGAAGAATATACACGCGGCAAGTTCTGTTTCGAAAGTCCCCACCTTGCTAGCATGCAGACATGAAAATA
>JBBUDY010000031.1:0-12113 GCA_038057055.1 Patescibacteria group bacterium
TATTTTCATGTCTGCATGCTAGCAAGGTGGGGACTTTCGAAACAGAACTTGCCTCCTTGGGTTCACCTCAAATTCGCTCATCGGTGCAAATGCTCTCTTTGTCGCAGATGCGATGCACAACATCGTTCACATTGTGATTGGCGGAATTCTTCTCAGCGTGGTGTTCTGGATGAATAAGAGTTGTAGTTTTTGGCTCAAGATTATGGGTGTCGTATTATTCTTGCTCGGTCTCATTGGTCTTCTCGCTGTCTCATCGACTGGGACGCTGCTCGGTTTTGTGTATACAAATGGAGCTTCCAATTGGTTCCATCTTGTGTTCGGAATAGTCATGTATATTGCAGGGGTATATGGAAAAGACACTCCGTAATCACTCCATTTGCACTGAACAAGGGATACGCGTATCCTAGCTGGTATGAAACGGACCGGGGTGGTGCTGATACTGATTTTTGCTTTCTTTGGGATTGCGGACTCCGCGTATCTCACGCAGAGTGAACTCTCCGGCACGCCGCTTTTGTGTAATATCCAGAATCTCTCTGGTTGCAATGCTGTTGCAGAAAGTCAATACTCGCACATCTTCGGCATACCGCTCGCTGAATTTGGCATTTTGTTCTACAGCCTCCTTTTTGTCCTTGCCGCTCTTGAGCTTGTCATCTTCGACCAGCTCTTACGCCGGACGCTTCAGGCTGTCTCGCTTATTGGAGTTATTGCCTCACTCTACTTCACCTTTGTGCAAATGTTTCTTATCAATGCATTTTGTATCTATTGCCTAGCCTCGGCGATAATCGCACTTTTCATTTTCATATCTGCCACTCTGATAGAGCCCTTCAAAAAATCATCCTTGACGCTTGAGTTCTCAAAGAAGCATCTCCCGATGCCACCCTCGGTCTAAACGTATGCAACGCACCCTCTTTTTCCTCCTCATCTTCCTTCTCATACCGACGAGTGCCTCTGCCGCACGCGGTCCCACCACTTTCTCGTTTGGGCGTTCGCTCATCGCCGCAAGTTCTTCTCCCGGGAACGTGTATTTAGCAGGGGTCTCGGTTGTGAATACTGCTCCAGTCATGGGAGACCTCTCTGCTGTAGGAGGTTCGGTAGTCGCTGCCGCACCGGTACAGGGTGATGAATTGCTTTTGGCAGGTTCGGTGAGCTCGCGCTCTTCTGTGGCTGGCGATATGCGAGCCGTCGGCGGGGGAATCACTATCGAGGGGTCAGTGGTTGGCGATGTCGTTGCACTCGGTTATTCCGTGCACGACTCTGCACGCACGCAAGGAAGCACGTTTATTATCGCGGTTGATGCAACGATCTCTGGTGGTGCGTCGGGACCAGTCATTGTATATGGGAATAATATTTTGCTCGCAGGCGATTTTGCAGGAAACGTGACGCTCATTGCGGCCGGTCGTGTGTCGCTCGCGGCGGATACGGTTATTCGCGGCAGGCTCTCCTACGAAGCGCCAGAAGAAGAGACATTTCCGACATCGGTGACGATACTCGGCGGTATCGAATATACCAACGCCTCTTACCTTCCCGATGTCGGGACGTCGCGCGCGCTCGCGCTTGTGAGTATCGGTTTCTTCCTTTTTGTCCGTATTCTTGGCGCGCTTATTCTTACAGGTCTTCTGGCAGGACTTTTTCCACGACTTGCCGAGGAGGTAGCGCTCCGTGCGTACGAGGAGCGTCCGCGGAGAATTCTACTCACGATGCTACTCGGTTTTGGGATTCTTGTAGCAACGCCGGTTCTGATTATTCTGCTCGCACTCACGTTTGTCGGTATCGGTCTCGCGTTTCTTCTCTCCATCCTCTATGCGCTCCTCGTTCTCTTCGCGCTTCTCTATGCAGGCATACTCCTCGGGAGTATGTTTGCGCGCCGCTTCAGAAAGCGCGAAACAGTGCTCTGGCACGACGGTGTCTTCGGCATGCTCGCGCTCTCACTCGTTGCGCTTGTACCAATCTTTGGTCTTTTTGTGGTGCTCGTCCTCTCCCTCTTCACTGCGGGGGCATTACTGCTTATCTTCTTTCATTTTGCATTCCCGCACGAAGAAACGACACCTGAATTATTATGAATCGCGAGACAGGGCGCGCACTGCGCGCGAAGAAAATAATGAAGTATTTGAAAAAGGCATATCCGGTGCCAGAGAGCGAATTAGTGCACACAACCCCTTTTCAATTCGTTGTGGCGGTTATTCTCTCGGCGCAGTGTACCGACAAAGCAGTAAACAAACTCACCGCAATTCTTTTCAAAAAATATAAAACGCCAAAGGATTTTGCGAATGCGAGGCCAACGATATTTACAAAAGAAATCTCATCAGTGCCTTTCTTCCGCAATAAAGCGAAGGCGATTATCGGTGCGGCGAAAATGATTCAAGCGCGGCACATTGGAGTCGTGCCGCGCACTGAAAAGGAGCTTGTTGAATTGCCAGGAGTCGGTTATAAAACTGCGCACGTGATTCTCGGCGAGCTCCATGGCGTATGGGAGGGGATTGCGACCGATACACACGTGAAGCGTTTTGCAAAACGTTTCGACTTGACCGACCAAGACGACCTTACCAAGATCTCAAAAGATTTGGAGGCACTTATCCCGAAAAAAGAGTGGAAATATGTAAACAACGGCCTTGTACTTTACGGTCGTTACATCTGCGGAGCCCGCCCACACGACTGCGCCGCGCACCCCCTCACCCACATCTACCCACCCGCCGCCCTTCGTTGGCCTCGAGCGAAATAATTATGTTCCGTAGAGTTGATGATGTGTGCCGATGGCGCGGAGGTAGTAGGTGTCTGAGCCAATGCGTTTGTAGACGAGTCGATAGTCGCCAGTGATATTAATACTTCGATACCCCTCAAAAGGAGGGTCAAGTTTATGGTCGTTAAGGAGGGGATTGGATGCGTCGCGTATAAGTAGATTAAGACGCTCTTTAAGTTTCGCCTGTAATTCTTTCGAAAGTTTTTTCAATTGGCGTTCGAATACACGATCATGGTGAATGACGTGCATAAGTTTTCCTACTTTGATTCCAGGTCAGCAAACATTTCTTCCACACTTGAGAAAGTCTTTACTTTTCCTTCCGCCAAATTCTTTTCCCCTTGTTCCAAAATTTTCCTTAGGTACGGCGTTGGATTATATTGTTCGGTAGAAAAGCTAATTTCCTGTTTCTCGACGAAGTCATACATAAGTCTATTCAGCACGGCAGAAAAGGGGATACCCATATTCTGGGCGGTTTTTTGTGCGGCCTCCTTCAACTTCTTGTCGGTCTTGAACATAATAGTCGTCTTCATATACTCAAATATATATCCTGGTATATTTTGTGTCAATGGGCTTAAGATTTTTTTAGGGTAGAATAACAAGATGAAACTGAAAGTGAATACGGTCCCTCTTGCGATACTGCGTTTTCGGAAGGTCGTGTGGGCATACTACAAGAAATATGGCCGACACAATTTGCCGTGGAGGAAGACGAAGGACCCATATCGAATCCTTGTTTCAGAAGTGATGCTGCAACAGACACAGGTAGAGCGAGTAATTCCATTTTATACAAAATTCATCAAGAAATTTCCGACGCCGAAGAAGCTTGCCGCCGCAACACTCTCTGATGTGCTCAAGAGTTGGCAGGGGCTTGGGTATAACCGCCGCGCAAAATTTCTTCAAATGGCCGCCAAAAAGCTTGCCGAAACAAGGTTCGACCTTACATCCGAATCCTCAAGGTCGAACCTTGTTTCTCAGCTAGAAACCCTACCGGGGGTGGGGCCGTACACGGCACGCGCAGTTGCCGCATTCGCATGGAATGAAAGTGTTGTTTTTGTCGAGACTAATATTCGCACCGCAATGATACACCATTTTTTCTCCGATAAGAAAGAAGTACCGGACAGCGGTATTGAAGAGATTTTGTATGAGGCATTGCCAAAAGGGAAGGCGAGAGAATGGTATAGCGCGCTCATGGACTATGGTGCGTCACTAAAACGGTCTGGTGTTTCTCATAACACAAGAAGTAAGAAGTATGTGAAGCAATCAAAGTTTACAGGATCGCTCCGGGAGGCACGCGGTGCAATTCTGCGAGAGCTTGCACGTGGAGGAGCATCACCCACCCGTCTCACCGACCTGCTTGGTGCCGAACGTCGCGCACAAATGCGCACGGCACTCCGCGCGCTTTTTACAGAGGGATTAGTGAAAAAAATAGAACAGAATTACGCACTCGCTGACTAATTGTTATCTAGCGGAAATCCCTTATCAGCAGTGTTGTTGTGGCACCGACGATAGCAATGAATCCGCCGGTCAGGAGGAAGAGAAGCTGGTAATTGCCGAAAAAAAGAATGATACTACCGATAATTGGTGCGATGAGATTGGCAAGTGGCCAGACACCACGAAAGACGCTCACTGAATTAACATCGCGTTCTGTAACACGGCGGAAGAAATGTCCTTCAGTCGAGCTTTCGACAAGCGCCGCGCCGGTGCGCGAGAGTATCAGAATGCAGAGGATAAGGAAAAGGGATGAAGTTGACGTGAGCAAACTAATTGATGCAAGTGCCGCGCCTGCAATGAGGAAACCGACAAACATAAGCTCTTTGTCGCCAATAAATTTATCAGCGACCCACCCTGCCGGATACTCAAGAAGTGCGTAGGGAACGAGCATAAGCGCAAATATCCAGCCAAGGTCTGACCACGGAATGCCAAGTACCATATGAAGATACGCGGGAGTGTAGAAGGAAGCCCAAATAAAAAATGCATAAAGGAGAAAATGTCCGAAAGTAACCGCGGCAAGATCAGGGTCGCGTGAAATGCATCGAAGCGTGTCGCGCATATGGGAAAGCTCAACGGGGGCTCCCTGTGGGAGGCGCCGGACTGCAAAAAGGACGATGAAGGGCACGAGCGCAGCACCGGCGGCGAGGAACACGCGCCCATACGCATCAGAATCTGCAAGAAGCGCGCCCAGAAGGAGAGGCGCCGCGAGTGCAGCTATATTCCACATGGTGATGAAGAGGGTGCGAACCCGCCCCGTTGTCTCTTCTTCGGCAACGGTCGCTTCAAGGAGAAGGTCGAGCTCGTAGTAGAGAAGCGGTTGTAAGGCAACCGCAAGAGCAATGAGAATAGAAGCGGTAACAGCACCGGGCGCTGCCGCGAGTGCAAAGAGTGTAATCATCTCTATAATCGCAAAAACAAGCGCAAGCCGTTGTGCGCCAAAGCGTCTCACCAGTGTCGGTAGAAACGGAAAAAGAATGAGCGCAACAAGAGCGCCACCGGCTATCACCAAGCCGGTATAGACCATTGGCATGAACGTAGAGAGATAAGGGAGAAGGATATACCCAATGAGCGCAGCAAACAGAGAGGAAAAGAAATTTCCGATAAAGAGAATAACGCGCGGACTCATTTCCTCCGAGCATAGCATATGAAAAACGTGGCTCGCCAAAGGCGAGCCACGGGAGAATCAGGGAGCTGGTCTCTCTTTTGTTCTTATTGAGTACGGTATTCTTTGTAACCAGCCTTTTGTAGGTCTTCCTGAGCCAGGGAGGAGGTGAGTAACAAATCCATACTCGTCTTCTTCCCTTGTCGCAGACCTCGTGCGGTAAAACATAGCCGAGGCCATATTCCCATCCCAAAAAATGTTCTCCCAATGAACATAACGGCCGGTCTCGAGAACTTTGGAGGTTACTTTTTGAGGAGGAACTACAGGAGCCCAGAATTTCCACCAACTATACAGCGGCATCAACCGTGGCGTTGATTTATCGTGACGTTTACTCATTGCGGTGCTCCCAAGAATTGTCTTTTGTCAGAATACTCCTTTGAGAATCTTTTGTAAAAACACACCTCCCCGGCGCGAAGCGCCGCCGGGGGGGAAGTTGCTAGTGCCTAAAGCCTAGCGCCTGGATTCAGGCCTGTTCACTCATACAAATCATGCGGACCAATGTCGAGGAAAAGTACACGATTGTCGGAAAGAAATAGAAACTTGATGCGATAATGATAATTAATCCAAAACGCTGAAGTGCCGCGGTCCTTGCCGTGTAATTGATGTGTGCGAAGTGATGGGTGACGCGAATCTGTGCGGAACAAAGATTCTTTTTCTTCCGCAAGTGCAATGAGTTTTTTCGGCAGTCGCGATGCGTTCTTCAGGAACTTGCGCGAGTAGTCGACGTGCATACTTCACTACTTCTTCTTGTGCTCTTGTCTGCGATGAATAGCGAGTGCCTCGCTTATTGAATTTGCAAAAATAGTTTTTCCTTCCGCATGATCGCGCAGACCTTCTTCGACTAATTTATCGAGATCAGTCGCTGCTTTGCCGGTGAGATAATAGGTAGGGATAGCCGCATCAAGGAGCTGTCGATACGTTTTAACAGGCAGTGTCACCGTACCTCTGCTCTTGGCAGCAGTCTTTCTAAGTCTATTTAACGTTGCAGTAGTCATTACGGTGAGTATATCACAACCCCCGCGGCGCGAAGCGCCGCGGGGGTTGTGTTTGTATTTCCAGCCTCTAGTTTCTAGCATCTAGCCTCCAGCGTTACATCCCAATCAGCACGGGAATCACCATCGGGGCTTTGTTGGTGCGTGCGAAGAGGAATCCTGCCATCACGTCCGTGAGATTATTTTTCACGTAATCGAGATCAATCGGATTCATATTGCGCGTTGAATCCTCGACGGTCTTCTTGATAAGAATGCGGCCCTCATTCAGAAGGTTTTGTGACTCACGCAAGTAGACAAAGCCGCGGCTAATGATGTCGGGCGACTTGCGCAATTTGCCGGTCTTCAAGTTCACGCTCGCGATAATGACAAACATGCCGTCCTTCGCGAGTGACTGGCGATCGCGAATGACCACTTCTTGTATGTCACCAATCGAGAAGCCGTCCACGACCATCGGCGCCGAGGGCACTTTCTGTTTGTGCACGTTCATCCGCTCGCCATCCTCTATATCAATGACGGTGCCATTGTCTGGAATAATGATATTTTCGCGGGGGAACCCTGATTGTTCGACTGCTTTCGCGTGGCAGGTCGTCATCGAGCGATAGCCATAGCAGGGCATAAAGAATTTCGGATGGACTTGTTTGTTAATCCACACCAGTTCGCCGGTGTTACCGTGTCCGGTCGAGTGCACGTCTGACGAACGGTAGTGAATGAGGGTCACATTGTGTCGGTAGAGATTGTCTTTCAATTTTTGTACGGATATCTCGTTTCCGGGAATGACGGAAGAAGAGAGCACAATCGTATCGCGTTCATTCAGCGTGATGTATTTGTGCTGTTTGGTCGCGATGCGCATGAGCGCAGCAAACTCTTCTCCCTGTGCGCCGGTCGAAAGGATAACAATTTTGTCGGGCGGATAATTGCCGATATCTTGCGCGGGGATAATAGTATCTTTTCCTATTTTAAGCAATCCGGTCTTGTCTGCTATTTCAAGGTTCGTGCGTATCGAGCGTCCTTCAGTCACGATTTTCTTTCCGAGTTTTTCGGCAGTCTCGATAATGCGAATCATACGCTCAAACTGTGACGCGAACGTGCCGATGATAAGACGACCAGAAACAGTTTTAATAATATCCTCGAGTGTCTGAATGACGCGTTTTTCAGGAATCGAGAAGCCGTCTTTCTCGGCATTCGTCGAGTCAGCGATGAAGAAGATATTTTTGTCTTTGCCGATATCGCCCCAGGTTTTCTGCTCGCGCTCACTCGGGATACCGTCATCGTGGTCGAGTTTCAGGTCGCCGGTGATAACGACGTTCCCTTGCGGTGTTTCTACTGAACAGCCCATTGAGTCGGGGATAGAGTGCGTGACGGGAAAGAATTTCACTCGCGTCGAGCCGATGACGACTGATTGACCGACCTCCACTGTGACCATTTCTGATTTCGGCACATCCGGATATTCTTCTTGGCGCCGCTGAATCATAATTGAGGTGAGATTCTGGGTGTAGATGGGCGGCGTGCCGAAGCGCGGCATAACGAATGGAATGCCGCCAATATGGTCGAGATGTCCGTGAGTGATGATGACGCCCTTCACTCGGCTCGCGTTTTTCTCGAGATACTTTGTGTTGGGGAGAATATAGTCCACCCCTGGAGACGTATCCTCGGAGACAAATTGGAATCCTGCGTCAAAGACAATAATGTCGCCCGTGGCGCCCACCTCTATCGCGGTCATATTGCGGCCCACTTCTTCGACACCGCCAAGCGGGATGATGCGGACACTGGTTGGCCCGACCGGCTCGGGGAAATAGTCGGCAGTACGGTCGACGCGCGTGGGATTAGAAGATGGACGGCGCAAGATGCGCTGAATGCGCCGCGATGCACTGCCGGGTCGCGGAGCTCCGCGGGTCGCGGAGCGACCGTGCGGTGGTCGGCTCCCGCGTTCAAAACGTCTCGGCGAATGAGTCGAGTGCGGTCGTGTTTCTGGTGCGCGCCCCGGAGCGGGGGCGGGAGCTGGACTTGATGTTGGATTCATAATTGATTAGTTATTCGGGCTTGTAAAAATAAATACTGTTGAAACCCGTACGAAAATGATGCACCGCACTACTTTGCAAGGAATGGCCACACCGCATCGGTGAAGCGATACCACGTTGCAACCGTGGCAAAACGGTCTGCAGGGGTGATGATTTGCGGCAGGACGACACCACGGAGACCGTTCGGCACCGCGTAGGTGAAGTCTGGGGCATAGATAAATGCGGCAGGATAGTCGGCGGCAATAGTGTCCTCAATCTTTTGCAAATTAACTGCACGTGTCTCTTCATCGGTGGAACCGCGCACACTCTCAAGAAGCGCGTCGACGGTTTTGTTTGCATATTGGGCAATATTAAGTCCCGGGTCGTTGCGTTCCCCCGAATTCCAGAAGGCATAGAGATCTTGGTCCCGACCGATGACCATGCCATACAAGAGCGCTTCATATTTGCGCGGGCGAATGACGTTTTGTGAGAGATCACCCGGTTCATACAGCTCAATATCAACGGGAATTCCCAGCTTCTCCCAGTCGGCTTTTACTGCACTCGCAACGTTTTTCAGTTCCGGAACATTGCTGGTGCGTATCGTGATACGGTCGAGTGTTTGTTTTCCGCCGGAGGCGGACCCGCCTCCGGCGGGCGCCTTCAAGACCCAGAGTCGCTGAGTGCCGTCATAGACCCATCCAGCCGCTTGGAGTACTCGCGCTGCAGCAGCAGTTGAGTTTGATGCTTGAGGAACAGGTACTTGTTTTACACTTCCCCCCGGCGGTACCGGCCCCATAACGGCAGTGGCATAGCCGCCAAGCACGGTGTCTACGATGTAGTGTCGATCGAGCGCAAGCGAGAGCGCTTTGCGTACCTCAGCGCGCGCGTACACCTGTTTCTCGCTCGGGTTCCAGAACACGCCGAAGACGCGCGCATATGGAGCAGTTAAAGATTCTTTTGTCGAAACGTCATACGCGCTCTCGACCGCCCCGCTTCTTACTGCGGTTGCAAGATCTTCGACGCGTGAATAAAAGTCAAATCGAATCGCGTCGAGATATGGCCGACCGAGTACGTACAAGGAATTTTGTTCGAGAGATACGCTTCGAATGAGTCCGGATGCATCTCGGGAAACATCCGTAACCTTAAACGGACCTGCGCCAATCGGATTTGTTTCAAGAGTCGAGAAAGGGAATTCTTCATTCGAGATGTTCTGCCAGAGTCTCGAAGGAAGGATGCCCAAGGTCGTGAGTCCGAGAAACGGCGCATACGGCTTCGTAAGCGTGAATCGTACCGTCTGTTGGTCGACGGCAAGCACACCGACCCCAGACCAGTTCGCATATCCCGGACTTTTGAGCCCGGGATCTTGGGCTTTCCGTACGGTGAAGACCACATCCTGTGCCGTGACCGGTGTGCCGTCAATAAACTTTGCATTCTTGCGTAAGGTGAATGTGTACGTCTTCCCATCAGGAGAAAGGGTATAGCTCTCTGCAAGAACAGGTACCAAAGAGCCGTTACCTGAGAGTCCCATCAGTCCGGCGTACACAAGTGCAGAGAGGTCGCGGTCAGCATCACTGATGGTGAGAAGGGGATTAATGAATTGAGGACTGCCGACCTCGCCCTCGACGAGACTCCCGCCATACGCCGGCACCTCCTTGAGGAGCGATTGCTCGAGCGTATACAACCCAGAAAGGGAAGCGATGACTACCAAGATTGAGAGCACATAAAACACGATACGGTCGCCTGACGAGAACGAGCGGACACGTTCTTGCACGCGCTCAAGCACCGGGATGCTTCGGACCCGCATCAAACGCTCGCGCGTTTCGTCATTCATGTTTCTATCCTACCAAGAGAAAATTCAATATCGCTGCGAGCACGAGGAGAACCGCGATTAGAATAGTCGCATTAAATAGGAATTTTTCAGCGCCTCTGCGCTTGTAAAACGTTGACGCGAAGTTGTCGCCTCCGAAAGCTCCACCGAGAGTCGCTCCGCGCTGCTGCAGCACGATGCCGACGATGAGGAGAATGCCGAGGGCTATTTCCGCGTACGGCAATGCCGATACGAGTGCCTCCATCTTGCTGGGAATGATAGCACGGATGGGGAAACCAACGCAAGCGCCCGGCAGTTTCTTTTTCCTTTCCCCTCTGATATGATTGTCTCCGGATCAGGGTATTTAGCCGGGAAGGGCTACGTCATTTGTAATGATCCTGTTGTCGTTGTAACAGCAGTCGTAGCAAACGTAGTTGTAGTAGATGCAAAACTGACTGTAGGAAAATCTGTCATAGTAAGCCCTGAACAGCGGATATGGTGGCAGATAGGGGCTTCGTTGCTCCTCATAGCGTGAACTTGTGCGCCATGAAGTCCGGCGGGTCGTGAACGTGTCTGGTCTCCTGACCTGGTCGCGCGCGGAGTGTGCGTCCAGAACGGAACCGGCGGCGACCACACTCGCGCGGACACCCGAATACCCAGCAAATGATCCTTCCTGGCACCTTGGGTGTTGTAGTTCTCTTTCAACCATTATCGAACTTCGGAGGGCCTATGCGCCAAGTCAAAACGGCCCCCCAGGGGCCGTTTGTTGAAGTACGAATACACGAAGTCTCCACTCCTCTTGAATACGCGAAGATCGTTGGCGGTCGACCGTGCATTGATTTCTCGTGGCGAGAGGACGGGGGTGGAAAGCGACGTTTGATCGGCAATCCCAACAAAGCAACACGCCGATTACACGCACTTCTCGAAGCTGAAATCAAGACGTTCGTTAAGAGGATGGGGGATGATGAAAATTATCCACTACGCCGGCTTCCTTCCTCAACAGCATTTGTACGAGGGTCGAATCATCTTAAAAACGCCCTGAAACACATTGAAGGAAAGTTCTTTTACATCACCGATATTCAAAACGCCTATCCGAGCGTGGATCTCAAGCGATTGGCGGCAATCCTCGTATACTTGAGGGGATATCGAGAGTATAAGTTCACAATTTCCTTGCGAAGATTGGGACAGAGCGGCGACGCGTTCGAGCATCTCCGTTCGGACCCTCTCTTCAACGACTATCATACCTTCCTCCAGTTGTATTGTGCCGGATTACACGGGGAAGGTTTAGCCGTTGGCGGACCGTTGTCACCGCTACTGTTCAATCTGTACTGCGAGGTATATGTCGATTCCGCGTTGCGGAGAATCTGTGAGAACTACGACATCACCATGACCCGTTATGCCGATGACCTGGTTTTTTCGAGAGAGAAGCCAATCATCGGAGATATCCGACGGGAGCTGCGAGAGATTATTGCTCGCGCCGGATTCACTGTAAATCACCGGAAGTCGCGAGTTCTCTCCCGCGAAATGGGGACGACGTTCGTTACAAAGGTCGGTCTGCACGACAGCCGATCGGTGGGAACCCCCATGAAGGAAGGTGTCCTTGTGTTCCCACAGAAAAAGAGACGGCGCTTACACGGAATGATCGGCAGTTACTTGTCCGAACAAACCGATTGGCCGGAAAAAGTGAGTGGATTTGTCGCTGAATTCATTTACTACCACAAGAACGTTAAGGTGCCCACAGCGACCGACCGTAAGACCTTTCGGCTCTGCAGAGAATTCGAGAGAGAATGGTCGAAGTATCATCGTCCCCGCTAGCAGTTGTCGTTTCTGACAGCTCGCTGGCGGTCCTTTTTTCCAGCTATACCAATTTGAGCATTACCATCACCACTCACCCGGCAGTTGCATAGAGACGGGAGTTTCTCTATACTCC
>JBBUDY010000032.1:0-6220 GCA_038057055.1 Patescibacteria group bacterium
GAGTTATTATTCGCTAACGCAAGCAGGGTGGGGACTTTGAGGGGCGAGGGTGCTGTCCCGATCTGCTGGCTACAGTACCTCTACAAAATTTGAAGTCAAGCGAACGACTTCAGGCGCTCGGCGAGGCCGACAGGATAGTTTATTTTCAAATTTGCCTTATCACCAAATTCTCACGGTCGTATAAGTTAAGGGATATTCAAATCTGTGCGGATACGTTGAAAAACAAATGGTGGGGAACTGATATATAATCTTAATAAACAAAATATGATACGGAAGCGAGTTGTAATGAAGCAAGTAGTCCCTGTCGACCACGAGATAATTGAGTGGACAAAGCGTTTTATCGAGCGGTATCGCCCTGCGCTTGAAGCCCTCGCGAAATAATATAGTTTGAACTCACGCAAACGACTTCAGACGCTTGAATATCCTTATCCACATCCGGTCGGCAAAGATAAGAAGATTTGTTGTGCATGCAAAATAAAAAACAACGCCCGCGTGGGTGCGGGCGTGTGGCGCGGGAACTTGGTTCAGGTTCATTTCCCGAAGTAATGGATCGGAACAACAAGATGACCAAAAGTGAGTGGTATGCCCTCCGCCTTAAGTTCACGGTCGAGAACTTCTCGTAAGGGCGTTTCAATCTTCCAGATGTCCTTCTCGTCAAGACATTCATCCGGCTCTCGACCGCTTGAATATTCGAGTGTCACCGGCAGGTCAAACTTGTTTTGTTCGGTGTCGAGGATGATTACCGCAGGGCTTCCGAGAATGATGTGCATCACAACCGTTTCATCCTGTGACGATACGGGCTTGATGACTCGTACGCAGACAATCCGACAAGCATCGTCCAAAACCTGTTTCTTCTTTCTTATTTTCTCCTCGGTCCTCGCAACGGTTTTTTCCCTCTTCTGCAATGTTGCTTGCAGATCTCGTATTTCCTGCAATGTCTTCTCAAAGTTCATGTGGCCACCTCTCCAGTGTGCTGTCAGGGCAGATGCCTAACCTGTTTAAATACTACTCCCACAAAATCTCTGTGTCTAGGCAAACGACTTTAGGCGCTCGGCAAGGCCGAGGAGAGGGAGGATGGTTTGCTCCTGCGTCTTGCGGTTGCGGAGTATGGCGGAGCCCTCGAGCGCCTCTTTTCGGCCCATGATGAGGAGGTACGGGCTATCGCGGCGCTCGGCGAGTGTAATCTGCTCGGCGAGCGATTCCACACCGATGTCTTGGGCGAGTGAGACACGCGCTTTGCGGAAGTCTTCGGCAAGGCGGATGGAGAGTCTCTTCGCCTCGTCGCCAATGTGTACAAATGAGAAGCGCAGTTTTGGTGAAGTATTTTTTATGGTCACCATGCCCTCACTTCCGATTTGTAGTACTGCGCCGGTCGCAGAGAACGGTGCGGTAGGGAAGAAGTGGCGCGCGAGGTCGTTGTAGCGTGAGCCCCATGCGACACGTTTGCCGCCCGCAAGCACTTCAAAACACGTATCGTTCCAAATGCTCCCGCGGCTGATGAGGGTGCGCGCGAGTTCGTAGGGCGTCTCGGTCATCTCGAGATATTCAAGCAAATCTTCAAATCGTTTGCGACTTGCGTCAGAGAGGTGTTCGGTTGGGGCAGGGAGGTCTTCAGCACATTCACGGAGTATCGCAAGCTCGGCCGCCGCAAATGAATCTTGTTTGGCGCATGAGACACATTCTTCGGGGAGGACGCCTGCACGCTTCTTGAAAAAGTTCCCGAGCTCGCGTGAGTAGCGCGCGCGAGTTTCTTTGTCGCCCATAGAATTGATGCGCACAATGGGCTCTTCGTGGAAGAGATCACGCACGAGTGCGATAAGCGCACGGATGATAAGTGCGTCAGAGAGCGCGCGGTCGGTCCCAAGCGCGTGGAATTGTACCGTCGCTTTCTTTTGTGCCGGACGGCCGGGGGCAATGTTGGTATGCCAGACAAAGAGTGGTTGGCGCGGGGTCGGTGCGCTTTGCGTATTCTGGAGATGCTTCATGAAGCTCGCCACTATCTCTGCAGCAGGGTCAAGCGCGAGCGAGGTCACTGCATCGGGGTAGCCTTTTGCTCTCTGCTCCCCGCGCTTCTTTACCGTGAGCGACACAAGCGGGACAAATCCATAATACTGACCAACCGCACGTGCCTTATTCAACAATTCATCTGCCGGGATAACATCACGCATCATGGTGTGGATATGGTTGTCGTCGCGGCGTAGCTTGTGCTACCAGGGAAGAAGCCGCTCCTCGTGACTGGCAGGAGTCGTAGATCAACACGACCGATAATGTCTTTTTTCGGCAACGGGCCCCACACACGGCTGTCAGAGCTGTTTGGCCGATTGTCACCCATCACAAAATATTCTCCAGGGAGAAGTGATACATCCTTCGTATATGTCGCGTCTTCATTCACAATATACGGTTCGGAGAGAGCGAGTTTCTGTGCATCAGCGGAGAGGATAGTGACAACACCACGGTCGATAGATACCGTCTCGCCCGGCAGCCCGATAATGCGCTTGATATAGAAGATGGAAGGGTTACTCGGATAGCGGAAGACGACAACATCGCCGCGCTTGGGCGCTTGGAAGCGGTAGAGGATCTCATCAACAATAAGGTAATCAAGATTGCCGAAGGTAGGGTGCATCGATTCACCATCGACGACGAAGGGAGAGACGATAAAGACGCGAATCGGGATGACCACGACCACAATGAGGAGCACTAGGGTGAAAAGATCCTTCAGAAGACCTTTCCAAGTGTCAGACATGGGAGCATTGTACTCGTTCATTTGCAGTACGCAAGTTTCTGCTATCATGCACGCATGGCACTCGTCATTGTGGGGCTCGGGAATCCGGGGAAGGAATATGAAAAGACGCGGCACAACGCGGGGAGGAACGCGGTGGAGCTCGTCGCAAAGCAAAATGACTTCGATAACTTCGTTTTCAATAAAAAAGCGAATGCTCTTGTGGCAAGGGGCGCCCTTGGCACGCTCGTGTTGCCAGAGACGCTGATGAACTTGTCGGGGAAGGCGGTCGCGGCATTTGTGAAGTCGCCGAAAGCGGCAAAAAACTTACTCGTCATCCACGACGACCTTGATTTGCCGCTCGGCACTATCAAGATGGTCTTCGCGCGCGGCTCGGGAGGGCACAAAGGTGTGGAGAGTGTGATGCGCGCCGTGAAGACACAAGACTTCGCGCGCATCCGCATCGGCGTTGCACCTGCCGGCAATAAAAATCAAGCGAAGAAGCTTAAAGATGAAGAAAAAGTCATTAAACTCGTGATAGGGAAGTGGAAGCCCGCCGAAGAAGCGGTCGTGAAAAAGGTATTAAAAAAAGCCGCCGAAGCCGTGCGCCTTTTTGCCACCTCCAGTATTGAATCCGCCACCCAATTCGCGAACACTCGGTAAAAGGAGAAACCCGCGCGGGGCGGGCTTCCTGTTTGTCCATCGTCGACTTAGCCTTTTTTTCGGATGAAGTCATGAATCACGAGCACTTCAATATCCATGTTCAACCTGGCGAGGCGTTCCAGACAATCGTGGAATACGTGAGTTCCCTGCTCGGCATCGGTAAAGATGACGCGCAGAAACGGGCGCGGCACGCCTTGAGGGTCGTACACGTAGTCGTTCGCCATCGTCAAAACGATACCGTCTCGATATTCCACCCCTTTGAATTGCTTAAAGACCAGCGTATGTTGGTCAAGGTTCTTCTCCCGTCTGGTTCCGTGCATCTCGATATTCGGCATGATCTGTTCCTCACAAAAAGAGCGTGCGAGCACGCGATTTGACCAGGCTACAACATAGCACACTTGAGTCGTCAGTCAAACGAAGCACACGGCGCCGGAGGCGCCGCGTGATGTTATGGTAAAATTATTCTATGAAGAGATATGCCTTTATCGATGTTCTTAATACTGCAAATTCTGCTGAAAAGATGTTGGGTTTTGCTGTTGATTGGGCGAGACTCGCTGAGTACTTAATAAACAAAAGGTCATGTACGGAAGTGTTTTTCTATACAGGCATTGAGAATGGAGACACAGAAACTGCCCAAGAGTTTGATAGTTTATCGAAAATTGATTGTTGTGTCGTGAGAAGTAAACCTGTTTTTGCTTACAAAAACAAAGATAAAACTGTTGCAAAAGCATGCAGGTCGTGCGGAGAGGAGAATGTTTTCACTGTTGATATGGGTTACAACAAAAAGTCTAATTGTGATGTGGAATTGGGCGTCGATACGATTGAAAAATCAGCCCATGAAGTAGAGTTGATGATATTTACTGGAGACGGCGATTTTGAGTATCTGATTCGCCGGGCTTTAGAGAAAGGTGTTGAGAAAGTTTACGTTTTCTCCTATGCTGGGAAAGAAATAAGAGCGGGCGTGACAATTTCTAGATTCTCAACAAAGCTTCGCGATCTTATAGCAGAAAAAAGAGAGCGTGTGTTCTATACCTCTCTGAACGATATAAAACACGCAATAAAAAAGGATATTTCCATTACTTAATGAAAAAGCCCCGCTTTCGCGTGGCTTTTTCGAAGGACTCTTTTAGTATACACCCGTCAATAGGGTTTGCAACCTGACTGTGGATAGTCCACAGAAGGGCGATTTATTTCTTCTTGCCCGCGAAGGTAAGTGTCATCCGCTGCTCCTTTGGTTCAAAGAGTGCAATAGAGAAGGGATACGTCTTGCCGAGTTCAAGTGTCTCGCGTAGTTGCACGGGTGATTCAAACTCGCTCACGTGCACAAGCCCGGCGACACCTTCTTCGATAGAAGCGAGCGCGCCATGCTTGTTGTACTTAATGATGACGCCTGGCACCTCCATCCCCTTACTGTAGCGCTCGGCGGCGGTGTGCCACGGATTCTCAAGAAGCGCTTTGATGGAGAGAGAAATTTTGCCGTCTTTTATTTCAATAACTTTCACGCGCACCTTGTCGCCCACCCTGAAGAGTGCGTGTGGGTCTTCTACCAGCCCCCAATCGAGCTCGCTGATGTGCACGAGCCCTTCGAGTCCGGGCTCGAGCTTGACGAAGACGCCGAAGTCGACGACACCCGTCACTTCACCGTCGGCCGTGTCGCCAATTGGGTACTTATCAATAAGTGTCGCTTTCTCATCGGCCTCATTTCCCGTGCGCTCAGAGAAGATAAGTTTGCCCTCTTTTGCATCCGCAGTGATGATACGTACAGAGAGTGGCTTACCGATGAGCAGCATAAGTTCGCCAAGTATCTTGTCTTTGTCGCCCTCTGGCACGCGCGGATAGTGCTCCTTGGAGAGTTGAGACGCAGGAAGGAACCCTTGGATGCCCTGCCAGGAGAGGATGAGCCCGCCTTTGTTTGCCTCTTCAACCGTGAGCGAATAGATGGTCTGCGCGACGATAGCCTGCTCTGCTTCGCCCCAAATAGCTGCTTGACGTGCCTCCTTGAGCGAGAGCTCGATATAGCCCTCGCGGCCGGCGGGGTCAATCACTTTTGCACTGATAGAATCGCCCGGGTTCGCCTTGCGCAGTACATCGGCGGCGTTCAGATATTCGCGTCCATAGATAAGGCCGGTGCCAAACGGTGGAAGCGCGATGTACACGCGCCCGCGATTCATCGCAATAATCGTACCTTCGACTAAATCTCCCGCCGAAGGCGGTGTAGGAATAGAATCAATAAGACTCTTCATCGGGTGCCCCTCGGGCAGGTGGATGGTTGGCAGAGGAACGGAGACTTTCTTCACGTCTTCAGACATGTATATAAAGCAGTGCGGATTTTCGAGAAGGGTACTGGAACCTTGCGGCTCTCAGGGTTAACACCATCCTAGTTCTCCGCACGCAACAGGGGGACTATAACACGAAGCATTAGAAAATTGAAAGGGCCCGCCGTGGCGTGCCCTTTGTTAGTAGCTTGCGCAGGGTGCGCTAGCTACGGCTGATTGGAGATGCTGTCGCGGTAACGCTTCTTGTTATTTTTACCGGTGGTTTCCAGCGAACGTACTTCCCGGTGCTACCGTCAGGGTTCAAAGTCCACGCCTTGTCCTGACCAGTGCGCGGTCGGGTTCACGCCAGCTCGCCCTTGGTGTTCAGATGGCGGATGGTGCCCATATTGGCCTGCGCGCCCACGAATCCGATCAGCACGGAATGGACATACTGCGACTGCTTGCGGCATTTGTTCATGACTTCTCCTCGAATGAAGACAAAGTTGCTGTAGGCGCCAAATTCGTACAGAGGCAAGTTCTGTTTCGAAAGTCCCCACCTTGCTAGCATGCAGACATGAAAATA
>JBBUDY010000033.1:0-1285 GCA_038057055.1 Patescibacteria group bacterium
TGAGTCTGTAGAGAATTAGCGCTCTTTTAAAAAGCCTCTATCGGTGTTTTCGGCTCTTCTTCAGAGGTCTGGCGTCATCCCGACAGGGATGACATCAGATTGCTGGGTGAGAGATAGTTTTTTGGAGGATTCAGGCTGTTTGCGCTGGCTGGAGGAAGTTGGTAATGCGTTTGAGGTTCATTGCGAGGAAGATAAGCAGTCCCTGCACATGGGTTTTCCATCTCGTCCAGTACCGGCAGCTTCTCAGGTGATGGTTGGTCTTGCCTTCAGCAAAGATCCGTTCGATCTTGGAACGCTTCCTCTTTGCTGACAGGTACCAGGTTCCAATCTTTTGTTTCATGTTGGTTCTGGGAATGGTGTAGTCGAGAATGTTGCGTTCTTTGAACTCGCATGTCCGTCCGACATACCCCTTGTCTCCGGTCACTTGACGCACGGGACGTGCGGTATCCGCAAAGAGCTTTCGCTCCTTGTCGATGAGATCGACCGAAGGAGTGACATCGCTCACATGTGCGGGAGTCGTGATAACGGCAGTGACAATGTCTGAGGATGGATCGATTGCGATGTGTTCCTTGTATCCATGCCATTTCACATGAGCAGATTTGTGGCCGGTCCTCGCTTCAGGATCGGGAGAACGGTCTTCGAGACGATGGGGCGAATCATCATCGTCATCTCCCTTCTTTCCGACATGTCTCGCGACATCCACCTTCGCCCTCACGGCAGTGGAATCCAAGATGCGCAACTTCTCGTCGAGAAGACCGACTTCCTTTGCCATAATGACCACCTTGTTGAAGATATCCTCGAACCGCTCTTCGCCAAGCCGTTCCCGGAACTGGCCGAGAAGCGTCCAGTGGGGAATCTCGTCATCCAATGAGATGCCAAGGAATGCCCGAAAGAGAATGTTCGTGTCAGCCTGCTCAATCACATCGCGTTCAGAAAGGTCGTACAGGGTTTGGAGAAGCAAAAGCTTCATCATGATGACCGGATTGTATGCACGCCTTCCAACGTCCGAGTAGCAGTCTTTCACTGCTTTCTCCACGAACGAGAAGTTAACGGTGGACAGGAGTCGAACGAGAAAGTGATCCTGATGGCGAGCGAGGATCCCCTGATATGCGAACGAGCCGAAAAAAGAAGATTGGAAAGAACTTTGAGACTTGAACATATGGGCAGTGGACGATATGATTAAAGGATGTTTTCTCCTTTAATTATATCGTTTCCTGACCATATATCCCAGAGGATATCTGGTGATTTTCAGGGAAAATTCTTAGTCATTTCTCTACAGACTCAA
>JBBUDY010000034.1:0-5187 GCA_038057055.1 Patescibacteria group bacterium
GGCAGAGATAGATGATGTACTTCTCACTGTCTTTCATATCTTGGTCGACCATCACGCCCCACGGGCCACCGCCGCCTATCTTTTCTAAATGAGCGATGGTCGATACGAGCGAGTGTACGTCCCTTATCTTCTCAATGCGTTCGAGCCATTCGCGGAGCGGCTGTAGTCCGAGTGCATTACGGCGTTTCATATCCAAACCGGAACGGTAGAAATCCCGAATCATTTGCTCAGGAGTATCGACCTTGAGATTTCTCATACCCGACACTTTTGACACAAGTGTACGGAGCTTCTTCTCGGTATCGTAGCGGAGCATGAGAAATGAGCCCCACCACGACTCGTTTGCTGGGATAGGATTTTTCTTCAACCACCCGCCATTCACATAGTGATAAAAGTCGTCCTGCGGTCTTACCTTGGTATCCATATCCCGCACATCAAATCCCCATCCTTTTTTCATGAGAGCATAGTACAGGAATGCAGAATCTCGTGCTATCTTTTTATTCATGATGGTTGCAGACATACGCAAGCGATATTTAAATTTCTTCCATAAGCGCGGGCACGCGGTTATTCCGAGCGCGCCGATTGTGCCGGAGAATGACCCGACGACACTTTTTACGAGTAGCGGAATGCAGCCTCTCGTACCATATCTTCTGGGCGAACAACATCCGGAAGGGAGTCGTTTGGTTGACTCACAAATGTCGTTTCGTGCGGGAGATATAGAGGAGGTGGGCGATAACCGCCACACGACTTTTTTTGAAATGTTGGGGAACTGGAGTCTTGGAGATTATTTTAAAAAAGAACAGTTGCCGTGGGTGTACGAGTTTTTGACTGAAGAACTTAAGCTTCCAAAAGAGAGACTGTGGGTCACGTGCTTTGTGGGCGATGAGGCGCTTGGATTACCGAAAGATACGGAAGCGGCGGAAATTTGGAAGAAAATCGGGATGCCAGAAGACCGGATACTTTTCTATGATGCGAAGAAGAATTGGTGGAGCCGATCGGGCACACCAGAAAAGATGCCGCCCGGCGAGCCGGGCGGCCCTGACTCTGAAATCTTTTATGAATTTACCGCCATCGAACACGACTCTGCGTTTGGCGAAAAATGTCATCCGAATTGCGACTGCGGACGTTTTATGGAGATCGGCAACTCGGTGTTTATGGAGTACATCAAAAATGCTGATGGCACCTTCGGCAAACTCCCAAAGCAAAATGTGGATTTCGGCGGCGGTCTTGAGCGTCTTGCGGCCGCCGCGCGAGATAATTCCGATGTATTCCTGATCGATGTATTTGAATCGGCACACCAAGTTCTCGAGAAGCGCTCCGGGAAGGAATACCAAGGTCGAACCTTAAATCCTAATTCTCAAGGTTCGACCTTGCGCTCGTTCAGAATTATTCTCGATCATATGCGCGCCGCGTCATTTTTCATCGCTTCTGGTATTCGGCCGGGGAATTCGGAGCAGGGCTACGTGCTTCGTCGCCTCATCCGCCGCTCGATACGTGAAGCTGACAAGCTTGGCATTAAGGAAGCGGTACTTGCTGAAGTTGCAGAAGGGTTTGGCGCGGCATATGCAAGCGCGTATCCCTTCATACAGACGGCTGCAGAAACTATTCGTCAAGAACTTGAGAAAGAAGAGGTTCAATTTAGAAAAACGTTAGCTCATGGCATGCGTGAACTCGAGAAGATGGGAGACAACATTGATGCGTTCATGCTCTTCACGACCTACGGATTCCCAGTAGAGCTCACTGAAGAAATTGCGAAAGAGAAGGGAATCGCACTTGACATGGATAGCGTGAAGAAGAAAATGGAAGAGCATCAAGTGCTCTCGCGTGCCGGCGCGGCGCAGAAGTTTGCCGGTGGGCTCGCTGATCATGCCGAGCAGACGGTGCGCTATCACACGGCGCACCACCTGCTCCTCAAAGCGCTCCAAATGGTGCTTGGTTCGGACGTGCATCAGCGCGGGAGCAATATCACCAGTGAGCGCCTGCGCATCGATTTTTCCTATGGGCAGAAGATGACTCCAGAGCAGAAAGCAGATGTAGAGAAAATAGTGAATGAGAAGATACAGGAACACATCCCGGTCGTTCGCACGGACATGAAAAAAGAAGAAGCAGAAAAGCTTGGTGCCGAGCACGAGTTTGGTGCAACGTATCCCGACACGGTGTCAGTGTATTCAGTTGGTCCTCTCGACAGTGCATTCTCTATCGAATTTTGCGGCGGCCCGCACGTCTCGAACACCAGCGAGCTCAAAGGGACGTTTAAAATACTCAAAGAAGAAGCTTCTTCTGCCGGCATCCGTCGTATCAAAGCGGTGCTAAGCCCTGCGTAGCCTTGGCGAAGTAGGGTAGAATAAGTGAATGAGTTTTGTTGACTTCTTTAATAAAAAACGCACGGATTCAATTGTCCTGATTGATATTGGTGCAACCTCGGTTGCAGGAGCCTATGTGCGATATACGCCTGGTGAGCAGCCGGTCATCATCCACATCCGGCGTCTTCCTGTCGAAGTGCGCGGCGGGGAGCCGAAAGGTCAGGCGATGCTGCGCGCGCTTAAGATTCTTGGTGATGATTTGATGCACGATGGCGCACCAATATTGGTGCATGAATCTGGAAGCGGCAAGATAGACGGCATTCTTGTGGCTATCGACGCGCCCTGGCAGAAAACAATGGTGCATATTGAACAGTTCGAACAGAATATGCCATTTACCTTTACTCAACACCTAGTCTCGGCAGCGCTGGAAAAGTCAAACGTTGTCCCAGAAGGTCAGGTATTGGCGGATGAAAGTATCATCGGCACGATACTGAATGGGTATGAAACTCAGAATCCTTATGGCAAACTGGCACACCGCGCTTCAGTGTCAATGCTTATGTCGTATGTCGATGCGTCTATTTCAAAAGATATTCTCTCGGTTCTCCAGAATCTGTATCACACAAAGAACATCACCTGTGTCACCGGGAGTTCATTGCGTTATCAAGCAATGCGGACCGTATTCCCGCACGAACGGGATGCTCTGTTCCTTGATACGGTTGGACTTTTGACTTTCATCGCACTTGTCCGAAGAGGTCTCCTTGCCGATATAGTCGAGACCGGGATAGTTCGCGCGACCCATTTCACCGCATGGCTCAAAGAGGTTACTGTCGAATTCACAAAGCTTGCGGAGCGCTTCCCCTTGCCGCGCACGATATTCCTGCTTGCGCACGAGCAAGATGCATCGTCATTCAAAGATGCGCTTGGTAAGACGAATTTCGGCACCCTCTGGCTCTCTGACAATCCCCCAAGCATAGTCTCGGTGCTTGGAAGTCATATGAGCGGGCTCGTTCGACAGACTACAAGCACTCCCCCAGATCTCTCCCTCCTCCTGATGGCACTCTATTTTCAGCGCAAAAAGTGAAAGGCGCCCTATAGTGGACAAAGTTCAAGAGGGATGCCTGCAAGATGATATACTGCACCTATGAATAAACTTGATGACATTATTCCGCCGTCTCGCCGTAGAGAGACAGAACCTCTTAGTAGCCATACTATTCGACCAACTCTCAATCTATCCGAGCGCCCGCCGAAGTTTCCCTACGCAACCCTTGTGGGAATCGCAGTGGTTGTCGCAGTTTCCATTGGTGTCCTCTTCTATTTTTCGAGCGCAAAGGTTGACGTAACGCCAAATACCGTCTCCGCCGCTGTGGAAGGCTCATTTACAGCGAACCAGAGTGCCGGTGTATTGCCATATGAGATTCTGATGGCACAGAAAATAGCGTCTCAAAGCGTGAAGGGGAGCGGCACTAAGATGGTAAATTCCTCCGCCTCGGGGACTATTACTATCTATAATACGCAATCAAAAGTACAGAAACTTATCACAAATACGCGTTTCGCCACAAGTGCGGGGCTCATTTTCCGTGTTCATTCTGCGGTGACCATCCCTGCGGGAAGCACGGCGAAGCCGGGGAGCGTGACCGCGACCGTCTATGCCGATAAACCAGGCGACTCTTACAACGTAGGCCCTTCATCTTTCACTATCCCTGGATTTGCCGGAACGCCACAGGCTAGTCAAGTCTATGCGCGCTCAACCACAACCATGACAGGGGGAGCTTCAGGGAATATTCCCGTGGTAGATGCCACAGCGGGTGCAGAGGCAAAGAGCGCACTCGTGAAGGCGCTCGCGACAGATCTTATGGCAAGCATTGAGACTCAAATACCTTCTGGATATGTGCTTGTGCCGGGGGCCGCGGTAACGACATATGAAGAACTCACTCCGGTACCTTCTGCAACTACGGGTATGGTCGATATAAAAGAACAAGGAACTATTACCGCGGTCGTGTTCCCAAATGGAGCACTCGCGAAGACCATTGCACAATCAGTGGGTGGTCTAGGATATCAAGGCGAGCCAGTGAACCTCTCGTCCGTCAGCAGTCTTAAGCTCTCCATGCCTGCTGGCATGCCTGCTGTAGACGCCACTTCATTCACCTTCACCCTTAGCGGGACGACGCCGCTTGTCTACGTCGTTGATCCGACCCGCATTGCCGCGGCAGTGAGCGGGAAGACTCGTTCAGCAGCCGAGGTAGCACTCACCAACTATCCGGAGGTCAAACGAGCAGTTATCATCCTCCGGCCATTTTGGCGCCAAACCTTCCCCCAGGATCCGGCCTCTATCACCGTGACGGTGGCCACCCCATAGTCATTGGTTGACGATATTTTGGATACCTGCTAGATTACTAAGGTACTGCATGGGTAAAATAAATAAGAGATGAGCGAAGGCGAAGAGACTAAAACGACGGTGAATGGTACCGTTGAAGAAGTGTTGCCGAACTCGCTTTTTCGCGTTCGCCTGTCTGTGCCGGCGAACCCTTCCTCCGAAGCCTTGGCGAAGGAGGACGAAGTGAGTGAACAGCCTCTCATTTTGGCGTACCTTGCAGGGAAAATGCGTTTGCATCGTATCCGCGTTCTCATGGGCGACCAAGTGGAGATGGTACTTGACCCGTATGGGGGCCGCGCGAGGATTGTACGCCGATTAACATAGACCAATTGGAAAAATGAATCCCGTTAGAAATAGCGGACACTATCCAAATGGAGTAGAATCGGTAAAATTATTAAGTATTAAAAATAACAGTGGGCTCCGCGTGATGGCAACGTCCGCGTCCTATTTCTAACGGGATGAAGGTCAAGGCATCGATAAAAGTACAGCAACCAGGAGACCAGCTCGTCCGCC
>JBBUDY010000035.1:0-5019 GCA_038057055.1 Patescibacteria group bacterium
TTATTTTCATGTCTGCATGCTAGCAAGGTGGGGACTTTCGAAACAGAACTTGCCGACTGATTCCCGAAAGGAGATTAGCATGTCAGGCAAAAAGAGTGATAACTCGCAGGTTGAACGCGTGGACGCATTCGGGTGTATCGATGTAGAGTTTACTGGAGGTCCGGAGCCGCAAGTTTTCATTGCGGCATTCAAAGAGGGTTCACCTTACAGCCGCGTACGTCTTGATTCCAATCATATTAACGATCTTATCGGCGCCCTAAGAAGGGCGAGAAATAAGTTATTGAAGGCCGAGTAAAGTAAGCACCATCCGACCAAAATTTCTCAAAGGAGTAAGGTACATGGATAGTAATACGTCGTTAGTCGTTGACAATGCTGAAGAAGGGAAAGCTCTTACCCACGCGATAATCCGTCCTCGTTGTCCTTTCTACGGTTTCGTGGGAATGGCGCAGATGTTCGTGGACAATCACGGGAACGCTTGCGGGGCCGCCGGAGGGCACCGCCCGTGCGCGATGGAAATGGCTCGAGAAAAGCCGGATTGGAACAAGTGCACGCGTTTCAACCACGACGGAAATCGCAAAAACATTCAGAACGCCCTTGACCACTGGAGAATCTTCCCGGACGAATTGCGTCCGCCAAACTCGTCGGGATGGGGGGTGTCAGCTTGCGTGGATGGTATCAGCTCATCATGCGCGAGTGAACCACTTCATCGATCGACCTTGCACGCCCGTGTACCACGCGGGCGTTGTTTTTATTTCAGAGAAATGTTAGAGTCTCATCATCATGGCAGCAGCAGATACACGAGTAGAGGTACGGCGCGGGAAGAACGAGAGTTCTGCCGCGCTTATTCGCCGCTTTACCCGTCGCGCACAGAGCCTCGGCCTCGTCCGCGAAATGCGCGATCGCCGATACTTCGCCCGATCGAAGTCCAAGAACGTCGGGCACAAACGCGCACTTGTCTCCAAGGTGCGTCGTGAGACATACAACGAGTTGGTGAAGCTCGGCAAAATCGATCCAGCGGCAAAGAAGGTGCGCAAGGGCGGCAAAAGATAAACGAATGGCCAGTCTGGCTATCAAGAACTTGACCCGACGACCGCTCCGCGGTCGTCGGGCATTTTCCGATATCGCGGCCTCCGTCCTTCCAGAGTGGGATATCTCACTCGTTTTCGTCGGTCCTGCAAAAGCGCGCACGCTCAACAAACAGTTGCGCAATAAAGAGTACATCCCGAACGTCCTTTCCTACGCGCTCGGTGACAAAAGTTGCGAAATAATAATTTGCCCGAGTGAAGCGACCAAGCAAGCTCCATCCTATAGGCTAGCGCCTAGCGCTTACATTCTGTATTTATTTATCCACGGTGCACTGCATATAAAAGGATGGGTGCATGGTGTTAGGATGGAGAAATGCGAACAGAAACTCCTAGCACACTATGGCACGGCGCATAGCAACCGGCATCGACATCGGCACGTACCAAGTAAAGGTGGTCGTCGTCGAGGAACTCTCCGATAAGAACGGTGCGCGGCAACTGCGTATCATCGGCACCGGACTCGCCGAATCAAAGGGTCTGCGGCACGGATATATCGTCAATAAGGAAGAGGTCTCCGCGAGCATCCTCAAAGCCAAGCGGGAGGCAGAGGCGGTCTCTCGCGTGCCGATACGAGCCGCATTTCTTGCCGTCGGCGGCATTTCACTCGATGAAGCGCGCGCTACCGGGAGCGCAATTATTTCTCGTGCTGACCAAGAAATAACACTCCTCGATATAGAAAAGGCTGGCCAGGTAGCGCGCGAAGCAGCAGCACCCGGTTTCCTTAATCGGCACGTGCTTCACAGTATTCCACTTGAGTACCGCATTGACGGCATAAAGGTGCTTGGAGACCCGCTCGGTATGAAAGGCGTCCGCCTCGAAGTCGATTACCTTTTTATCACCTGTCTCGCCCAGCACGAAGACGTACTTGCTAAAGCAGTCGAGGACGTGGACATTGAAGTCATTGACCAGATGGCTTCTCCGCTTGCGGGCTCCTATGTGCTCCTTGAGGGCGACCAGAAGATGAAAGGCTGTGTGCTTGCGAATATCGGTTCAGAAACTATTTCAATAGTTGTCTACGATGAGGGTATCCCCGTGTCGGTAAAAGTATTCCCGATGGGCTCGAGCCACATCACCGACGACATCGCGCTTGGATTTCGCATTTCACTCGAAGAAGCGGAGCGCGTGAAGCTCGGACGACTCTCGGGGCAAATGTACCCGCGCAAAAAAATTGATGACCTTATCGTGAGCCGCCTGAACACTATGTTCGTCCTTATTGATAAACATCTCAAATCGCTCGGACGCCGCGGTCCGCTTCCTGCCGGCATCATCATCTCTGGTGGCGGTGCAGGCATCGGAAGTATCAGCGATATCGCGAAAGGAAATTTGAAACTGCCCGCACGTCTTGCGGAGTTCCGCCTCACCACCGACACAAAGATCCGTGATGCGACGTGGGCAGTCGCCTATGGGCTCGCGCTTTGGGGACTCACCGGCGACACGCATGTGCCGAAAAAGAACCCTTGGGTTTCTCTTGGAAAGTTTTTTAAGCAATTCTTGCCCTGAATAAAACTTAGTATTATCTTTTGTCAATATTTGCATATTGCGCGGGTCTGGTAGTATGCGTCTACACATATGTCTAAGCGCATTGAACCGGAGATAGAGACCTTTGCGCGAATCCGTGTCGTTGGGGTGGGCGGCTCGGGCAACAATGCCGTGAACCACATGATTAACTCGAAGGTGCGCGGAGTCGAGTTTATCTCGGTGAACACCGATGCACAGGACCTCCACCGTTCGCTCGCAAAGCGCAAGATTCACATTGGCAAGAACCTCACGCGCGGTCTCGGTACCGGTATGAATCCAGACCTCGGAAAGCGCGCGGCTGAAGAGACGCGCCAACAAATCCAAGAGGCGCTCCAAGGTTCGGACATGGTCTTCATCACCTGCGGTATGGGTGGCGGTACGGGGACCGGCGCGTCAGCCGTTGTTGCAAAGATAGCGAAGGAAATTGGTGCGCTCACTATCGCGATTGTCACCAAACCATTTTCGTTTGAAGGAGCACAGCGCAAGGACATCGCCGAGCGAGGGTTAGCGGAGCTTAAGAAAGAGGTGGACGCGTTCATTGTTATCCCGAACGATAAATTGCTCGGCATCGCTGAAACAAAACTCTCTCTCAAGCAGGCGTTTGCGTTGTGCGATGAGGTTCTGCGCGAGGCGGTGGAGGGAGTCTCAGATATCATCCGCACGCCAGGGGACATCAATACTGACTTCAATGATATCAAGGCTATTATGGAAGGCGCTGGTCCGGCACTCATGGGCATCGGCATTTCTGAGGGTGATAAGCGCGCGGCTGAGGCGGCCCAGCGCGCCGTCAGCTCTCCGCTTTTGGATATCTCAATCTCGGGCGCCAAGGGTGTGCTCTGGGTCGTTGCTCACTCAGACGACCTCGGCATTATGGAGGTGCACGAAGCCTCGAAGATCATCAGCGAATCGGTGGACAAGAACGCCAAGATTATCTGGGGCGTTATGAAGGACGAGAAGCTCAAGAAAGGCCAGGTGCGCATTATTGTTATCGCGACCGGTTTCCCCGAGAGCGCGGCTCACGCATCGCACGCCGCTTCAGAACGTTCCCTTTTTTCAGTATCAGCCGACAAGCGCGATGAAGAGCGGGGGCGTATTTATCATGAAGTGCTAAAGCGTGACGAAAAAACAGAAGAGAAAGGAAAGAAGCACAATGAAGAGGAGCAGAAAAAACCTGCTGAGAAAGAAGAGCCTATCGTGACCGCAACCCCCCATAAGCGCGAGGACACCACTCCCCCGCCGGTGCCGGAAGACGATGAGTCATGGGGCGCTATCCCGGCATTTTTGCGCAGACATAAGAAATAAAAGTGCTACAGTAGAGACATGTACGACCTTATTATTATCGGCGGCGGACCAGCTGGCGTCGCCGCAGGGGTGTATGCGGCGCGCAAACATTTAAAGACGGTTCTCATTGCAGAAGAAATCGGCGGACAATCATCGGTGTCAGAAGGCATTGAAAATTGGATTGGTTCACCAAAGATTCATGGTCAAGAATTGGCGAAGTTATTTAAAGCACACCTCGATGCGGTCAAAGGCGATTTCTTGGAGCTCGCTACTGGAGAACGGGCGGTGTCACTTGTGTGCGGCGCAGATAAACAATTTGTCGTCAAAACAAAAACGGGGAAAGAATTTTCTGCAAGAGCAGTACTCGTGGTAACTGGCGCTGGCCGCCGCAAGCTCGATGTGCCGGGCGCAGAAAAATTTGAAAATAAAGGCGTTACCTACTGCGCCTCCTGCGACGGTCCGCTCTTCGCCGGCATGGACGTCGCTGTAGTGGGCGGCGGGAATGCTGGCTTCGAGACCGCGCTCCAGCTCCTTGCGTATGCGAAGTCAGTGACGCTTATTCATCGCCATGCCACCTTTAAGGCCGACCCTATCACGGTCGAGAAAGCCGCCGCGCACCAGAACATTCGTATCATTAAACACGCTGAACCGACTGAAGTGGTCGGTGATGCATTTGTGAGTGGTCTCAAATATACAGACAAAGATTCTGGAGCCGTAGAAGAACTTCCTGTTTCTGGCATCTTTGTTGAAGCGGGAGTCCTCCCAAATACTGGATTTGTGGAGGGACTGGTCGAACTCGATCCCATCAAGCGTATAAAAGTTGACCCGCACAATCAGCGCACAAACGTAGAAGGTATCTGGGCGGCCGGTGATTGCACCGACGAGCTCTATCACCAGAACAACATCGCCGCCGGCGATGGGGTGAAAGCGCTTGAGGATATCTATCTCTGGATTAAGATGCAGTAGTGTATGCCGACTATTTCAATCATCATTCCTACACTCCGAGAAGGACCATTCCTCGAACGCACACTGAAGAACTTTGACGGGCTACAGATACCGCACGAAATTATCATCACCGATGGCGGGAGCACCGACGAGACACTCGACGTCGCCCGTCGCTACACAGAAAAGATAACCG
>JBBUDY010000036.1:0-11755 GCA_038057055.1 Patescibacteria group bacterium
TAGCTACAGAAAATAAATTGCGTACCTCCGCGCCGACATCGCGCAGCTGCACCCACACGAGTGAAAATGGGTTTAGATTCGGCATAATGCGGAGCGTCATTCCGGGCGATGACGGATCACTGTCGATGCGTACAACGCTTCCAATAGGTAACATACCTGGACCGGGGGCGAATACCGTATCGCCAACCGTAATATTCGCAGAACGAGAAAGTGACGCCTGCATCGTTCCTGCGCCAGAACCGGAAATGATAAGCGGTATATTCTCACTCCCTGCCTGCACAGACAGGCCAACCCATCCATACGTACGCGTACCGGGAGAAGAAAAGAGTGTGACACGCGCAAAATCTGCAGTAACTGCAGTGACAATACCGAGTGGAATTTCCCCTTCCCCAAATGCCTCTTGGCCGAGCACTACGCCCGCTCTCTCGCCTGCGGCGAGCACGAGCGTGTCGTACGGGCTCTCGGGCGGGCGGGCGACCACAGCGGCAAGAATTCCTTTTGCAGAATCGAAACCATTCGTGAGTATTTCTTTTTTATGCAACGATTGATTCTCGCTCGTAAGTGCAGCATTTTCCCTCACCAACTGTTCATTTCTCGCTACTAATGCGGCAGTGTCGCCGAAACCGGCAAAGAAGGTACGGCTCGTCGCGGCTAGAGTATCGGCGAGCCGAAATGCAGGAGCCATTGTTTGCCAAAAGAAATTCGGTGCGATGAGACGCACTACAAGCGCACAGACGGCACATGCAAGCGCAATGCCGCCCCACGAAATACCCGTGGACGACAATAGTGCGTTACGCCTCACTAAGAATGTCTTCTTCATCGACAAAAAAGTCTATGTACGGCTCAGGGTCTTCGGTCACAATACCCGCGCCGCGCACCACTGCGGTCAAGGGGTCGGGCGCGACCCGCACCGGCACTCCGAGCATCTTCGCCAGCATTTGTGGCAAACCACGCAAGAGCGCGCCGCCGCCAAAGACTGTCACGCCGTGCTGAAGCACATCAGAAAGGAGTTCCGGTGGCGTTGATTCAATCACTTCCTTCATCGTGTCCATGAGCGCATCGAGCGATGGTGTAATCGCTTCGCGAATGTGCGCATCGGTAAGAGAGATTTCGCGTGGGAGTCCGGTTGCAAAGTCGCGGCCACGTACGCTCCGCGTCAGTGTCTCATTGAGCGGTATCACTGCCCCGATTGCAATCTTCACATCCTCGGCAGTGCGCTCACCGATACCGAGTTTGAACTCGCTTCGCACAAATTCGATAATGTTGTCATTAAATCGATCACCGGCGATATGCGAGCTCCGCGAGGAGACGACTCCCTTGAGCGCGATAACGGCGATATCAGTTGTGCCGCCGCCAATATCGAGCACCATCGTGCCGACCGCCTCAGAGACCGGCAATTTCGCTCCAATCGCACCGGCAACCGGTTCTTCGAGGATGATTGCCTCGCGTGCGCCGGCGTTCTTGGCGGCATCGCGCACCGCGCGGCTCTGCACATTCGTCACGCCCGTTGGTACGCCGATCACGACCCGTGGACCAAAGAGCCGCACACGACCGTTCTGCGCTTTATTAATGAGATAGGTGAGCAATTCTTCCGTCACTTCAAAATCAGAAATGACGCCGTGGGAGAGCGGGCGCACCACGCGGATATGCGCAGGCGTCTTGCCAAGCATAATTTTCGCCTCCTTTCCTACGGCAACAACTTGGTGTGTCTTATCATTGACCGCGACAACCGAGGGCTCGTTGATAACCACTCCCTTGCCGCGCACGTACACAAGCGTGTTCGCAGTTCCGAGATCGATTGCGATGTCGCTACTGAAGAGTAAGTTTTTTGAAAACCGAGGCATAAAGCTAGAAGCTGGAAGCTGGAGGCTGGAGGCTGGAAAGAAGATTCTTGCGCGGAATTTTTTCAACCGCTCTCGTTGCACGATCCACCACTTCAAATTCTCCTGTAGCCACTGCATCCTTCCCTATCACGATTCTTTTTGGAATACCCAGCAAGTCGCTGTCGGCAAACTTCTCTCCCGCGCGCACATCACGGTCATCATAAAGTACTTCCACACCTGCTTTCACTAGCTCGTCGTAAATCGCATCAGCTGTTTTAGAAATTTCATCACCTTCTTTTCCAAGTGACACTAAGTGCACAGAAAACGGCGCCACCTCCGCCGGCCAGACAAGCCCTTTCTCATCAGCAAGTACTTCCACAATGATACCCATTAGTCGTGTGGGGCCGATACCGTAGCTCCCCATCACCACTGGCTTTTTCGTACCCGTCTCGTCGGTGTAAGAAAGACCAAGTGTTTCGGAGAAACGCGTACCGAGATTAAAAATATTTCCCGCTTCTATCGCCTTTTTCTCGACCAAGTCACTACGTTTTAGTCCGAGTATATCGAGCGTTTTATCGGTGCACACCTCTTTATTGACGGCGATGCGCTTCTTTTCATCAACATAAATAGTGTCTTCGCCTGCGGGAGAAACCGTTTGGAACTCTTCAGAGAATTCGCTGAAGATACCGCCGGATGCAAACGTGACGTAGGTCTCTTCGCCGATACCCATCCGCTCAAACACTTTCTTGTATGCTTCACGTGCTTTGTCATAAAACGCTTTGTGCTCCGCTTCATCTTTCGAGAAAGAATACATATCTTTCATCAAGAACTCTTTGCCGCGCATAATGCCCGACTTGGCGCGGAGCTCATTGCGGAACTTGTTTTGGAATTGATACGCAGAAACGGGCAAATCGCGATACGAAGAAATGTGCTCTGTCATAATGCGCGTGAGCGGCTCTTCGTGCGTGATAGCGAGCCCCGTCTCGCCGCCGCTTTTGAAAGACGTCTTGAACCAGTTATCAACTTTGCTGTCGTCCCATCGGTCGGTGCGCGACCAGAGCTCTTTGTCTTGGAGCGCGGTCATCACAAGCTCTTGACCTCCAATTGCGTTCATCTCTTCGCGAATAATCTGCACGATGTTGTTGAGCGTACGCAAGCCAAGTGGCAAATAAGAATACACACCCGCCATTTCTTTATGGATGTATCCCGCGCGCACCAGCAATTGCGCGTTCTTCGCAACCTCATCTGCCGGCGCCTCGCGCCGTGTCTTGGTGAAGAGCTGTGATTGCCTCATGCGCCATAGTATACATCGTACTCGCGTGAAGCTCTATAAAATCCTCACGCCTCCAAATATCTTGACAAAATAGTATGTCCATGTATACTAAAAACAGGTTGTTCCACCCATCCTCCCCCAGGGGAGATTTCTGAGGAGAAGCGCATGCTTGCGAACCTGAAACACTGGCTGTTGATGCACCTGTACGGAAAGTACGCCATCGACTTCGAACTTGCTGCGATGTTCGCAGCATTCACGGAGAAGGTAGCGAAGCTCTCGGACGGCAAAGGCACGATCAAGGAAATCGAGACCGATCTCGGGCAGTTCTGCCTGAACAGATTTCCCCGAGCGGCTTATGAAGGGGCAGTGAGCATCTTGCTCGAAGCAGACGCCTACGCGGCCAATGATCTCGGCATCATCAAGTCGAATGACAGGCGCAGGGCCGCGCAGAAATGTGCCAACAAGGTTCTCAACACTGCTCGCAGTCACATGAGACTGTGTGGGCATGGAGACCGTGCGCACTGGGCGGCGAATGGAATCATGTTCGGCCACAAGTGGTTGACGGAGGCTGGCTTGATGACCAGAGGCCTCGAAGAAGAGTTGAGAGGATACGCCCAGAAGCTCACATGGGCACACGACCTCTTCAACCGCAACCTGGACTCCTGGCGGTACCATCGCCGGCATTTGCTCCAGACCTGAAACCAGGTCGGCTGAGCGCAAGACCCTCGACACAGATGTGTTGGGGGGTCGTTTTTTTATCCAACAATCTTGAAAATGTCGTGGGCGGTGACGATGGACATACATTTACTCGAGCATCCAACACAAGGGACGACCGTCTCTTGCTTTGGATGCCTACAACTATCCACGCTATGTGCCGACCGGTACATACTTTGGATAGTGCCTATCATCGAACCTTCACGGTCGTATAAGTTAAGGGATATCGATTTGAAATTACATAGGGTAGCCCTATGTATATACGCAGAACTAGCCGACGATTTTGAAGATGTCGTGGGCGGTGACGACAAGTATGAGGATTTGTGGATATGAAAGTTGCCACGGTGTCGTTGTGATATGCTTATCGACATGATAACTGACGCTGATGTCACCAAGCTTAAAGACGTCTTCGCAACAAAAGATGAGCTTTCTGAACTACGCGGAGACGTGCGAATTGGCTTTGGTGAAATGAACGATAAAATAGACTCCATTGCTGCAACCCTTGCTCGCATTGAAAATACAAACGACAGATATTCTGGAAATATTCAGGATTTGAAAACAGAGAATAGTATGGGGACTATACATCTTGCTCGACACGACCGACAGATAGAAGCACTCGCGGTCGCAACAAAAATTACTCTTCCTCACTAGCCGACGATTTTGAAGATGTCGTGGGCAGTGACGACAAGCATGAGGAGGATAAGGAAGACGAAGCCGATGGCGTTCACGGTATGAGCAACGCTCGCTTTGATAGGACGGCGGATGACACTTTCAATAATCACGAAGAGGAGGCGGCCGCCGTCGAGCGCCGGGACGGGGATGAGATTGATGAGTGCGAGATTGATAGAAATAATAGCCATAATCGAGAAGAGTGAGCCGAAGCCCTGGAGTGAGGCGGCGCCGACAACACCTGCGATGCCGACTGGTCCCGCGACTTGCGAGAGGTCAGCCGAGAGCGTGAAGACACCATAGAAGAAATGCCAGAGCCCGATAGCGGTGAGCTTTGTCGCTTCCCAGGTGAGGTTTGCACCTTCAATAACTGCAGCACCAAACGAGAGCGGCACAACGCCGATAGTGGCGACTTCAACCCCGAGTGCGTAGCGCGAGGGGTCGGATTTTGCGACGCCCGCTGCGGGCGTCGCGGTGAGAGTCTTTTCTTCCCCATTGTGCTTCACAACCAAGTCAACCGAGTTCCCGCCGCTTGCCGCAATAAATGCTGAAAAACTTTTCGGGTCTACCGCGCGCCACTCTCCCATAGAATCTTTCGCACTCATGATTGAATCGCCCGGCACAAGTCCCGCGAGCGCGGCCGGCGAACCGGGAAGCACATTTGCGACGGCAAGTTCAGCATTTCGCGCACCTGCAACTTCACTTTCTGAAAGCGCGCGCGGCGTGCCGGCGATAAGTGCGCCCGTGATAAGCACGTAGGCAAAAAGTAGATTCATCGCAATTCCCGCAACAAGCACGAGTGCCTGTAATATTCGCGGGCGCTTGGAGAATGCGCGCGAATCTTCACCTCCACCGTCCTCGCCATAAATCTTCACGAACCCCCCAAGTGGGAGCCAATTAAGGGTGTATTCGGTCTCACCTATTTTCCCAATAACCATTGCACGCGGGGGGAAGCCTATTCCAAATTCGTCCACCCGCATGCCCGACCATTTCGCCATCACGAAGTGTCCAAACTCATGCACCACAATGAGTGCAACGATAACAAGAATGAAAATCAAAATGTCCACGATTTATTGCGCTATCTCTTCTTCCTTACGCTCCAGAACTTTGATGAGAGAGTCGTTGCCGGCATCGATGAGTTTTTGGATTTCGTTTTTGAGACGCTTCACTTCATCTTCTCCAATCCCACCCGCCTTTTCTGCCGCTTCAAGCGCTTTGAGCGCGTCGGTGCGATGCGAACGCAACGTAACTTTTGCATGTTCAGTCTTATCTCCTGCAAGTTTCGAGAGTTGTGTGCGACGCTCGCTCGTGAGCGAGGGGAAGGAGACCCGGAGTCCCTGATCGTCAGTTGAGACACCAACCCCAAGATCTGCTTCGGTGATCCCCTTCTCTATCGTCTTCACTATCGACATATCCCACGGCACAATGCGGAGTGTCCGTGCATCTTCAACCGACACCGAGGCAAGTTCTCGGAGCGGCGTGCGTGTGCCGTACGCTTCAGGCTTCACGCCATCCAAGAGAGATGGCGTTGCGCGGCCAGTGCGCACGCCCGAGAGCTCGCGCCCGAGCCACTCTTCAGTTTCTTTTATTTTATTTTTGAGCGGCGAGAAATCGTAAGCCATTTGTAGTTATTATACCAAACCTTTCGGAATAACGAGTGAAAGGTGCTCCATAATCATCCGCACGGGTGCCGAACGGTCATAGAGATACCCGCGCAGTATTTGTATCTCTTCAAGCAATTCTCGATGTCGGGACGTCGTACGTCCCGACATGTAAGCAGCCTTCTCGATACCATTCACAATCGCAATAGCTTCATCGCGCAGTTCTCGCCGCTCTTCTTCATCCGAGCCACTCATGAGCTTTTTTATTATCGCGCTTCTTTTTTCTTTACTCGCTTTCATAAATTCCTCTGCGCTGCCGGTATGATATATCATACCTTTTGCTGATATTGTTTCGGATTTCGGATTTCGGATTTCGTGCTTCAAGACTTGTACACGCGACCGCAAGGTCGGCAAAAGCCCGCCTAAACTTGGCAATATCAAAAATAAGTACGTCCCGGGAGGGGGTTCTTCAAAGAGTTTCAGAAGTGCGTTCTGCGCCTCATGGTACGCGCGCGTCGCGGCGATAATGACAACTTTTGTGTCCCCAGCAAATGCTTTCCCCGCGGCGAGTTCAGAAACTCGCCGCGCTTCCTCAACCGGGAATAATCCGTAGCGCATCACGACCACATCAGGATTCCCCTGCACTTTCATTCCAAGCTCTTTCTCCGCCCACGCCTGCGCGACTTCAATCCCCTCCTCCACTCCCGCCTCTATAACAAACGCGTGGTGTTGCATAGGGTGATTATAGCTTGCTTTTCTTTAATACAGACAAACGGCCTTGATTAGCGTAATCCTTGTGGTAATGTATTGTTTGGGTAATTTGTGTAAATCTTGAAACCAAAACGAGAAACGAGAGGGTAACATGCCGAAGGTCAGAATCGAATACCTATTGTGTTTTGGCGGCTTGGTTGTCTTTATTGTCGGAGTAATCGCTGCTATTATTGCGATAGTTTACAATGACAAAGAAGGCCTCTGGCTCGCAATTCCAATCATCGCCGGATTTATCGCGATGTACGTTGCCGCAATCATCGAGCTAGGACCTCGTCCCAACAATCCCAATCTGGAGCCGCCTCCGCCTCCGCCGCCTCCGCAGAAAACGACCTCATCGTTTTCTCGGCGAGGCGGTTTCTGTTTTTATACCAAATTGTGCAACACCTGGCGTTGAACATTCCAACATTCTTGAGAATGTGAGAATGTCTATTGTTTCGCCAAGATGCTTTTTTGATACGTATCCAAATGTTTGAGCGCGATGCCGGTGCCGCGCGCGACACAATAGTATGGATCGTTCGCGAGCTTGGCGACGACGCCGGTGCGGCGGTAGACAAGCTCGGGCATTTGCCGGAGCTGGGAGGAGCCGCCGGTGAGGATGATGCCATTGTCGATAATGTCGGCGGCGAGCTCGGGCGGCGTATCTTGGAGCACTTTGCGTATCGCTTGTGTCATCTCGCGCAGCTCGCGCGTCATTGCCTGCACGAGATCATTCGTCGAGAGGTCAACCGTGCGCGGTAAACCACTCATCAAGTCGCGCCCTTTGACTGGCATCGTGAGCTCTTCATTCATCGGCACCGCAGCGCCGATTTTTATTTTTATCTCCTCCGCCGTCTTGTCGCCGATGGCGAGATTGTGTTGCTTCTTCACATGGTCAATAATTGCGTGGTCCAGCCGGTCGCCCGCGCACTTTACACTTATGGAAGCGACAATACCACCGAGGGAAATCACCGCGACGTCTATCGTTCCGCCGCCAATGTCTGCGACCATGCGCCCCATCGGCTCATGGATGGGGATGCCGGCGCCGATGGCCGCGAGTATCGGCTCCTTCACTACATAGGCATTCTTCGCGCCTGCTTTCATCGCCGCTTCGATAACCGCGCGCTTCTCGGTCGACGTCACACCGGCAGGGACCGAGACGAGCACCGTCGGCTTGAAGGGATTATGCCCGAGCGCCTTTTTCATAAAATAGCGGAGCATCGCTTCAGTGATGCGGTAGTCGGCGATGACACCGTCTTTCATGGGGCGATAGGCGATGATGTCGTCTGGCGTGCGACCAATCATCGCCTTGGCCTCGGCACCGATGGCAACAATCTTATTTGCCCCGTATTTCCCATGCGCCTTCCCCACTGCCACCACTGACGGCTCGTTAATGATGACGCCCTTGCCGGGCACAAAGACGAGCACATTGGTCGTCCCGAGGTCAATGCCCAGTTTGGGAGAAAAGAAGCTCATTGTAGCCATCATACCCCTTTATCCTGCATCAATGCAAAGTGATAGAATTATCATGCAATGAAAAATATCAGCGATACAGTTATTCGTCTCGGACAGCTTGTTTTGCGATTCGGAAAAACGAATCGAGGAACCCTCTATGAAGATGGTACGACTCCGGAGTCAGATACCGACCATACCGTGATGCTGGGTCTCGTTGCCTGTGCATATGCGGAGCAAGCTGCGCCGCATTTAGATAAAGGAAAAATCGCACAATTTGCACTCGTACACGACCTGGTCGAAGCCTACGCTGGAGATACTTTGACTCTTAAACATATGACTGAGGCGGACAAAAAAGAAAAAACAGAGCGCGAAAGTGCGGCACTCGAGCACATCAGGAAAGAAATCGGTACAGCGCTTCCTTGGGTTCATCAAACTATCGAGGAATATGAATCTCTTGCGACACCCGAGGCACGTTTTGTGAAGATGATGGATAAAAGTATGCCAAGCATAACGCACATCCTCAATGGAGGCGTTGCCATCTACAAGCAAGGATATACGCTTGAAACCCTGAAACCGCTTCGCGAAAAACATCACAAAGATTGGGTTACTACCTACGCACATGACCAACCTGAGGCACTAAAATTATTTGATGAACTTGCTGACAAAGTGCATAGCACGTTGCACTAAATAGGAAGTTTTAAACAGAGAATGGTAGGATACGCGTATGCAAGGAGAAATGAATTTCATCATTGAGGGAGGCAAGAAGCTTTCGGGAAGCGTGGAAACTAGCCGGTCGAAGAATGGCGCGGTCGCACTCCTCGCCGCCTCGCTCCTCAACCGCGGCCGGACAACGCTTGAACACGTCCCGAAGATTGAAGAAGTAAATCGGCTCATTGAAGTATTGCAGTCGATTGGCGTCTCGGTCGAGTGGAAGGGTTCAAGCGTTATCATCACTCCACCCGCGACAATACAGCTCGAGATGATCGACAAAGTAGCGGCGACCAAGACCCGCAGCATTCTGATGTTCATCGGCCCTCTCGTTCATCTCTTCAAGAGTTTTGAATTGCCACAGTCGGGCGGCTGCACGCTCGGGCTGCGTTCAGTGCGCCCACATCTCCTCGCACTCGAAAATTTTGGCGTCTCCATTGAAGCGTACACCGAGAGCTACCGCGTCATGCAGACAAAACTTGCTCCTGCCGAAGTTATTTTGTATGAATCAAGCGACACGGCGACTATCAATGCACTTCTCGCTGCATCACGCATCCCGGGAGCAAGCGTTATCAAATATGCTTCGGCAAACTATCAAGTGCAAGAAGTGTGTGGATTCTTGCAGGCACTCGGCGTTTCTATTGAAGGCATTGGTTCAACGACACTCACTATACATGGCACTCCTGATATTAAAAAAGATGTTTCTTATAGTGTCGCCGAGGATCCGACTGATGCGATGTTCTTTATCAGCGCTGCAGTAGTCACTCATTCGGCGATCGACATCATAAACGCGCCGATAGAATTTCTCGAAGTGGAACTGTTGCTGCTCGAAAAAATGGAGCTGAACTTCAGACTGTCAGAGACCAGATTATCGGAGAACGGAATAACAAAACTGAAAGATATTCATATTGAACCATCTGAACTTGTCGCCTTCCCTGAGAAGATTCACGCGCGCCCGTATCCGGGTCTCAATATCGACAATCTCCCCTTCTTCGCCGTCATCGCGACACAGGCCAAGGGCACGACACTTATCCACGACTGGGTCTATGAGAAGCGCGCTATTTATTACACCGAGTTGGACCGCCTCGGTGCGAACACGAGCCTCTTGGACCCGCATCGCATCAGTATCACCGGCCCGACGCATCTGCGAGCCGCAGAAGTTATCTGCCCGCCGGCGCTCCGCCCGGCAACCATCATCCTTGTCGCAATGCTCGCGGCAAAAGGCCGCTCCACGCTCCGGAACGTCTACAGCATCAATCGTGGCTATGAAGACATCGTCCACCGCCTCCAACTCCTCGGCGCCTCTATTGAATCGCATACTGGTTGACAAGACGCTTTCCCAATGTAATCTGCATATACCTAAGCCGTTTGAGGCGTAGGTTTTGAGGGCATGGTGCCCAATGAAAGGAGATTTCGTGAATACAAGTGAATTGCATCATGTGAAAAGTGGCTCGTCCGGTAACGAAATGAGAGTTGTCGGGTGGATGCCAAGAATTAGCACCGATATCAGAATCAAATGCCCGCGTTCTTTCAACGGTCACGATTCGCCTGTGCCACCGCCTCCGCCAAGTCTGAAGTATGTTGAAATTGCGTTGGGGGCGGCGACCAAAATAGCTACGGCTACATGGTTCTGTCGGCAGTATCTGGAGGCGATACGAGTCGGGTACACGCTCGACGAACATTCGCCCTTCGGACTGTACATCACTGGTGACGTGGTTATCGTAACCCCGGCAATTGCCATCAAAACTACCGTCAGTGAGAAGGTGAAAATTGCCGGTGGCGAGTGGAATCGGGACTATACGGGCTTTGACCTGAACAGGCCGTTGGCAGAGTTTGACGAAAAACTTCTATGGCTCACTGAAAAGCTTATTGAAAAAATCAAGGCGCTGGTAGCCAGCCAGAACGAAAGTCTCGAAGAAACGCTTGCTGCGCTGCGTCGTTATCAAGAGATTTTCACAGCTAAATAAGGAGCAGATTGAGCTCCATGACCCGGGCATCCAGAACATGGATGCCCGGTTTTGTTTTTTCGTACGTGTACCATTTTTTACGCTATAGCGTGAAATAAGGTACATTGGTTTTGACATCAATATTCAAGGTAGAATGCAGACATGAAATCCATCGGCGAAATGATTCCCGATTTTAAGAAGAAAGCGGCGGCGGCGCCAAAAGGAAAGAAGCGTCAGACCGAGCGCGGGGAGCTGATGCGGTTTTGACTCTTATATGTTACATTTGGGCGTATGAAAAACATCATCCAGTTCCAGATTTCAGAAAGCGACGATGGGTATGTCGCAGAGGGTGTGAGTGTACCTATTGTGACGCAGGGAGACACTCTTGATGAACTTGCCGCAAATGTCCGTGAAGCGGTTGGGTTGTATGTGGAAGGTGAGAATCTAGCCGAACTCGGTCTCACGGCTACTCCGTCTGTATTGGTAAACTTTGAACTCCCAGCGTTCGCTCATGCCTAAACCAAAGCGGCTTTCAGGATCAGATATCATACGAATATTTGAACACTTCGGTTTTGCAGTCGAAAATCAGCGAGGAAGTCATATAAAACTCTCTCGTTTCGAAAGTGGCGGCAAACAAGTGCTTCTCATATCGAATCATAAGGAATTAAAAACTGGCGCTGTTGTTGGCATATTCAGGCAAGCGACGCGTTACGTTCCGGAATCAGAACTCCGGAAGTACTTTTATGCTGACTGAATAGGATTCCATGAAATCCATTCGCGATATTCTCCCTGATATTAAGAAGAAAGCGGCGGAGGCGC
>JBBUDY010000037.1:0-1038 GCA_038057055.1 Patescibacteria group bacterium
CGGCAGAGAGGTTGCCGGAGAAGAGACCATTGCCATGCACCGAGAGGAGTTGTGAGGGGGAGGTGGTGCCGATGCCGACGTTGCCAGAAGGAGCGATATAGAGAGAACCGGCTGGCGCGCCCTGATTGACGACGAAGGCGGTGTTGTGGGCGACGATGCCATTGCCGATGAAGTTGTGCGTACCTTCTATCTCGACGTCATACACATCCTCTTCGGCAACCGGCTCGATGGAGATAATACGCTCATAAATCGATTTACCGTTCGCGCCGGTCGTGGCAATCATTTGACCCTCTTTCAGTTCACTCACCTTTCTCCACACACCGCCCTTGACGAGCGTGTGTACCTGCGATAGGATTGGCAATGCCGGTGAAAGCCGGGTGTGATGGCCCCTTCGGGGGTCTTTCCTATTATTGCCTGCGTCATTTCCAATACTGAATGTTGTGAACGGCATCGTGGCGATATTAAGGAATATATCGGACTGTGTTCGCAGTTCGCGACCGGTGGCACGATAGGGCGCAATGACGATTACTTTCTTTCCGTACTTTTGCAATTGTTCAGCAAGATATGTGAAATCGGAATCGCCCGAGAGCAGTACCGCAGTGTCGTAATCTGTATGCGTCAGACAAGCATCGCAGGCAATCTCGACATCGAAGTTCGCTTTCGGCAAATCGTTCTCACCGTTCTGTTTGATGATCTTCAACGGTTTGGTGATGAGAGAATAGCCAAGGTGTTTCAGACGACCGAAGAAACGCTCCTGACCCTCGGTACGGAAGTATGCTTGGTAGAAACCTGCAAACGAGACGCCCTTGTCTCCGTCAAATGATTGATATAGTTTTTCATAATCTATTCTCGCGTTCATGTACCGCATGCTCGCTTCTACATTTGCTCCGTCGATAAATATCGCAACGCGATTTGGGGCGAGTTTCGGTGCGACGAGGTACGGATGGTTTGCCGTGGTACGTATCTTTTTACCAGAAGCAGTGGTGAGCCGGTACGTCTGCTTCTTGCCCATGTAGGCAAGCTGCTTGACCCGGCTCC
>JBBUDY010000038.1:0-22231 GCA_038057055.1 Patescibacteria group bacterium
GGGTCTTCGCCCCGTATCTCTGCGATTTTGAGAGCGACATCTATGACCGCGAGCGGGTCATTGCGCTTCCCGCGACGAGAAACGGGGGCAACATATGGCGCGTCAGTCTCGGTAAGAATACTCGTGAGCGGTATGGCGCGAATAACCGCGTCGTAATCGCGCGCGAAAGTGATAACTGCAGTAAAAGAAACAGTAAAACCTAATTCGATGAGTGCGCTCGCTTCTGCTATACCACCTACAAAGAAATGAATGTCACCACGCAATGTTGGATGTTTTATTTTTGCTTCTTTCAGAATTGGAATGAGGTCTTGATACGCATCTTGGCTGCCTTTGCTCGGACGACAGTGGATGATGAGTGGTTTATCGAGCTCAACTGCTAAGGAGATTTGATCATTCAAAATTTCTTTCTGTTTCTCCTTTACCTCCTCATTTACTTCTGTTGGTCTGAAGTAATCAAGACCGCATTCCCCTATCGCAACCACTCTCGAGCTTCGCGCTAATCCGCGATATTTCGATACTTCATACCACTCATCACTCTCGTAGTTGGGGTGAAGCCCGACAGCGGCATAGAGATGTTCATATTTCTCTGCGAGTGCGATTGCCTTCTTTGATGATTCTAAATCAACACCTACCACAATTCCCGCAACGCCCTTCCTCTTCATCTGTTCAATCAGTTCGATGTCGTCCTCTGCATACTGCTCGAATTGTATGTGGCAGTGAGCATCTACATATCTCACATTCATAGTCGCGGAAAGAGATTCTCGGGTTTTTTGTTTGCAACGACAGCGTCGTAGATCTTTTTGCTTGTCGCCGGCATGTATGGCTCGAGTATCTGAGCGATGAAAAACAATTCTGTTCTTAACTCATCGATCATACGCTTACCCTCGCTCGGATTCTCTTTCACCACCGCAAATGGTTTTGTTTCTGTTATTGTTTGGTCGAGTTTTTGGATGCGCGACCAAATGGTATCGAGTGCTTTATGAAAATCAAATTGTTCAAGTGCAATAAAGTCTGTTTGCGAATGTGTGCCAGAAAAACTACCTATATTACTCTCTGCCAGCTGCATCACCCGCGCCACAAGATTCCCGAGACCATTCGTGAGATGTGCAGTGTAGTGATCATGGATAGCGTCAAGCGTGAGGTCAGAATCTTCAGTCGGGCTCACATGACGCAAGAAAATGTAACGCACTGCGTCAGTGCCGTATTTCTCGACAAGTTCGAGCGGATTGATGACATTTCCCAATGATTTGCTCATCTTCTGTCCGCCTGAATTGATGAAGCCGTGATAAAAGATTCTGTCCGTGAGCTTAATATTTGCTGACATCAGCATCGCCTGCCACATAAGAGACTGGAAGCGCAGTTGGTCTTTCCCTGCCACTTGAAGCGTTTCTCCATCTTCCCAAAACTTCTTAAAATTTCCCTTCTCGTCAGTAGGCCAACCAAGTGTCGAGATATAGTTCGTGAGCGCATCAAACCAGACATACATGATCTGTGAGTCATCCCCTGGCACGGGAATACCCCACGATAAGCGCGATTTCTCACGTGAAATACTAAAATCTTCGAGACCGCCTTTTGCAAAATTTACAGCCTCAATACGTCGCCATTCTGGAATCACGACGTTCGGTCGCTCCAGATACGCGAGCAATTGGTCTTGATATTTCGAAAAGCGAAAGAAATAATTTTCTTCTGATACTTCTTTCAGCTCGGCGTTCGGGTGGAGTGGGCACTTTCCATCGACGATTTCTTTCTCTGTCTTGAATGCTTCACAACCGACACAATAAAGACCAGTATATGCCTTCTTATACACATCGCCGCTCGCTGCACATCGCCGCCACATTTCTTGTGCAGCAAGCACGTGTGCTTGGTCGGTGGTACGAATAAAAGCATCATTGCTTAAATTGAGCGCGTTCTTTAATTTCTTGAACTCACTTGCATAGTGGTCAACATACTGTTTTGGCTCTTGTTCCACCTTTTGCGCAGCCTCAAAGATTTTCTGACCGTGCTCGTCGGTCCCCATCGAAAAGAACACTTCGTCGCCAGCGAGCCGCCACGAACGTGCGAGCACATCTGCCTGCACAAACTCAAGCGCATGACCCATATGCGGAGAATCATTTACGTACGGCAGTGTGGTGGTGAGGTAGCGCGCACTCATAGGAAATTATGTTTGTGCGCGATGTATACGCCGCTTGCGCTTGTCGAAATCAGTGATGAGTTCGAGTATGACTGCCGCAACCGGTACCGAAAGCAATACACCCAAGAAGCCGGCAAGTGTGTAGCCGGCGATAAGAGCGACGATGACCAGAAGTGGCGGGATACCAACAATCTTTTTCACGATGAGTGGATAAATAAGATTTGATTCAAACTGATTCACCACAATAAAGAGACCGGCGACGATGAGCGCAAGCGGGATACCACCGTCAGAAAATGCCACGACCGCCGCCGCCGTACCTGCGATGAGAGAACCAAAAATAGGAATGATTTCTGCTATTGCCGTGAACACTGAGAGAAGAAGCGCATACGGAATGCCGATGATAAGTAAGCCAAGATAGACGAGTATGGCGACAATAACCGAGAGGAGTATCTGCCCTTGCATCCACAATCCTATCTTCTTCTGCGCTCGCTTCCAGAGGTCAACAGAATAGTCCTCATATTCAACCGGCATCACCATACGGAGAAAATCATCGACGCCAGTATCTTGGAGCGCAAAATAAAATGAGAGCACAATAATGAGAGTGAGTGAGAAAATTCCACCAAAGAAGGTGACAAAGAGCTGCATAATACCTCCGGAATCGGCAATGAAAACAGACTGGAACGACAGAAGGGTTTGCACGAACGACTGTATGCCACTTTGCCCCCCCACAAAGGTGGTTGCGTTTGTAATATTTGAAAATGACGATGATGCATTAAGTGTCTCGAGATATTTTGGCATTGCCGAAAGAAAGTTGGCAGCATCTGCGATGATAGGCGGGAAGAGGAAATAAAGAAGCGCGAAAAGAGAGCCGAAGACGAGCACATAGACGAGCAGCGCAGAAATGAAACGAGGAATGTGTTGTCGGATAAAGAACGCGACCCCTGGCTCAATAGCCGAAGCGATGACAATCGCCGTGATAACCAAGAGGACAAGATCGCGAAGGAGCCAAAAGACATATACTCCCGCAATGATGAGGAGCGCGCTGAAGATAGTCCCTGGGGTAATAGAAATATGAACTTCCCTGCTCATAAAGAGCATCCTAGCACATTCTGATTATTCAATCGCAGAGCGAATCCGCGCGGCGACTTCAGAGACAGTGAGACGCTCCTGCTCGCCCGTGTTGCGGTGGCGGAGTGTGACAGTGTCTTTCAAATTTGGCGTTTCTCCAAGTGTGTCGAAATCGATGGTGACACAGAACGGCGTGCCGATCTCGTCTTGGCGGCGATAACGTTTGCCGATGTTGCCGTTGTCGTCCCAGGCGATTTCCGGATGGACTCTTTTGAGTTCTGCGCGCACCTCCCTTGCGGCCGCAACGAGCTCTGGCTTATTTTTCAAAAGCGGCGAGACCATCGCCTTCACGGGTGCAATCTTCGGTGCAAGCGCAAGGTAGGTGCGCACCTCTCCACCCATATCATCTTCACGATACGCACTCGTGAGTATGGCGAGAATCGTACGGTCAACACCGAGCGAGGGTTCGATAACATGCGGCGTAAACTTTTCTCCAGTGGCTTCAGTAAGATACTTAAGCTCAACGGTCGAGATCGTCTCATGAGCCGAAAGGTCGAAGTCAGTGCGGTACGCGAGCCCCCAGAGTTCCTTACGACCAAAAGGAAAATCAAATTCAAAATCAATCGTACGTTTGCTGTAGTGAGCGCGATCGCTCTCTGATACTTCGAGCTCATGTAGCATGCTTTGCGGTATGCCGACCGCCTCGGAAAAGAGATGTATCACCTTGCGCCATTCCTCGAAAGCTTGTTCCCAATGAGATGGGGACACAAAATACTCGACCTCCATTTGTGAAAGTTCGCGGAGCCGAAATATGAAATCACGCGGCGCTATTTCATTTCGAAACGCTTTCCCTATTTGTGCGATACCGAACGGCAATTTCGGATGCATCGAATCGACCACGTTCTTGAAGTTTGTGAAGATGCCACCCGCGGTTTCAGGGCGTAAATACACGGTCGATACCTCTTCTCCTGCACCGACCGAAGTCTTGAACATAGTATTAAACATTTTTCCGTCCGCCATTGGGTCAGCAAATGTTTGTACGTGTCCGCTCGCCTCCCACACTTTCGGATTCATTAGTATCGCCGCGTCAACACCATACATATCATCGCGACTGTCGCGGAACATCTGGAGCCAGAGACGCTCAACGTTCTCCTTCAACACAACGCCCATTGGGCCATAGTCGAATGTCCCAGCGAGACCTCCATAGATTTCAGAGCCTGGGAACACAAACCCGCGACGCTTGCAGAGTGAGACAATCTTTTCCATCAAATTCGCTTCAGCCATAAAGCGCCATTATTGCACAGCTCCATCGACTGAGCTATATCCCGAATCTCCTTTCGTTTCAATCGTCACCGAGTCAGCTGTCGCGGCGACCTGTACACCCGCGAAGCGGTCATAACCCGAGAAGGATGCGATTCTCGTCAGAGATACAGCACTCCCACGTTGTGAGATAGAAGGAATGAGTGAAACCTGAAAAACGCCCTGTGCACTTGCTCCCTGTACGAGATCGCCTGTGTTCCATGTTACCGTACGAGACGCGTCATTATAGGAGAACGAACCGATTCCGGTGGTGAGGTCAGTGTACGTCACATAATTTGGCAACACCGCTGAAATAACGCCGCCAGCGACTGCACTCCCCTTGTTCTGCACATTCCAAACTATCGAATAGGTCGTTGCTTGGTCGATTTGTGGCGGAATAGGACCGATATTTTTTAAGGGTCCCGATGAGTAGAGTGAGTATGTTGAGAGCACAACATCTGTTGTGACTTTCGCAGTCTTCGTCGCAGAAGCGCTCACCTGCACAGGCACGTTCGATTGACCCACACGTGTACCCGATACCGAAGTTGTGAAGATTACTGTCGGTGCAGAAATAAGCGAACTTGCGGGAAGTGTCTGGAAGGTAAAAGTACCGACACCAAAAGCGCTCGGGGCAAGGACCGCGAGTGCCGGATCGGTATCTTTGCTGAAAATAACTGAGTGAGTAGCGGAATTATAGAAACCACTCGTGCTTTTAATACTGTCATAGTCGACTGCAGTGCTTGAAAGCGTCACCACAACGATTGCATCCGTAATGCTCGTTGGAAGTGTATTGGTATAAGAAAGAGAAACATTTTGTGAAGCGTTCGGTGCTAATACGATGGTTGGCGATGTGTCTCCGTTGAGTGCAAGTGTCGTCGTTATAAATGGTGCGGTGATGGTAATTGACGTGTCTTGTGTCATATACGTGACCGCAAGTGTCTGGTCTTGTGCAGACTTGGCAGTACCAACGGTGAAGTGAAAGACTCGTTGCTCGTTGTCTTGTCCTGTCAATGTTCCAGTAATTGTTACTTTCGAACGGGCCCCCGGTGCAAGGGTGCCGAGCAGAACGCTCGAATTATTCAACGGATGTGATGATGAGGTGACCGAAAAACCGAAGGGGAAAGCGCCAGTAAGAACGACATTGTCGAGCGGTATCGTCGCGTTTGAACTCACAGTGAGCGTGAATGTAAGCGGTTTGCCGGACACTGTTTCTGTAAGCGAATCGATAGAAACCGAAAGTGGGGTCGTAGAGATTGTAAGAATGTAAGAAGAGTTTTTTATAAATGTGGCATTTGAACCCGAGGTACCGTAGTAGAAAGTGACTGGGAGTGTAAGCGTCTGTCCTGCCCCACCAAACACTGTGGCTTTTATAGACCGGGTTACTGTCTCGCCGGGAGCAATCGTCCCGAAATTCTCGATATATCGCGGATAGGTCTTCATCACGTCACTGGCATCCCTCGTACCAGTCGGAAACTCTATCTCAATAATTGCATTTTTAATTGCGACTGAATTTCTATTCGTGATGGTAAGTGAGAGCGGGACGATATCTCCGCCCGCTATTGTCTTCGGACCAATAATATCAATAGCGATTTTATCTATCGACACCGAATTGCCACCGACAAGAAACACGTACCCGGCTATACCGATTGAGAGTATAAAAAAGAGAAACGCGGCAATGAAAAATATTCCGGCGAACCGGACATGCCGGACTTGATGCAGTGCGGGCGTCGCTGACTTTTCCTCCTCCCACGTATGAGGTAGTTCTCTTTTCTCTGTCGCCGTAAGCAACGGATGCGGGTGAGAGTCTTTCTCCTCCTTATAGAGATGCTCGCGTGCATGCTCAAGTGAGCCAGTGTCATCTTTTTTTTCAGGGAGCGGCGGCATTGGATATCAGTATACAAGAGTTTACAGACCCGAAGCGGCAATACCGTGATTAATACGCGCTATATACTCCGCGCGATTCCGGACAGATTCAGCGAGTAAAGATTCAGTGAATACCGCTGCCTCTCCGGGTATGTTGCCTCCATCGAGACCTAGAGCGGCAAGCATACGCAAAGCCGCCAACACTTCAGCAGCCTCGTGTATCTCTTCAGGAAACATTGAGAGTGCTTCAAGAAAACCTCTTACGATCGGAAACAGGGAGGAATCATGAGCCTCTCCCGCAACAAGCCGGAGGAGAAGGCCCGAGACACGCGCCGCTCTGCGGCGCGCGTCAACACGCTCTAGCCGTTTGAACCAATTTTCTTCAAGCACCGCCCCCGCAAGGCGCCACCCTTCCCTTCCACGCACCAGCACCAGTGAGCTTTCAGCAAATGTCGCGAGTGCCGAAGCAAGTTTCGCCCCTGGCATACGTATACCTTGCGCACGGACACGCACAAGACCAAGCTCGGGCGTGAGTAGAGTGATAAACGCATTTGCCTCACCCAAGGGCAACCTTGAGAGCACAATGCCGCGCGTGTCGTATTTATGCCGCATCGTGAACAAGATTGAAATGCACGGGACCTGTCGAGAGTGTTGCTGAATATTTCCCGTCTGGGCGTATTTCCGTACGCACAATGTCCTTCGGCGACAATCCCTCCGCCTTGCGCGCTTGTGCCACTGCACTCGTCATTTCGCGCTCGTCACCTTCTTTTATTAATTCAGGCGTGAGTGTGGTATTAAGTACAAATTCTTTGCCCACAATTATTTTCTTCACATTCAGCTCATCGGCGAGTATCTGCGCGAGTTCATCAGTAAGTGTCCCTGGAATGGTTAGAGAAGCAAGTGGCTGCCGCACTTTTATCCCCGCCTTCTGCCGCAGCTGCAATGCCTCCGATGCGAGCGAACGGACTTCTTGCATCTCTCTAATCATTTTCTTATCAGGATCGCCAAAGAATCTCCAACGTTTTTTTATTTCAGGCCACCCAACAAGATGCACGCTCTCGGGGTCGCTTGTCTCGCGTACACTTTGGAAAATCTCTTCTGCGATAAAGGGCATCACCGGCGCGATAACTTTCGAAAATTCTTTAAGCACGTACCGTAGGGTCGCAAGCGCCGCTTTTTTGTCTTCTGCATTACCGCCCTTCATGCGGTCGCGAGAGCGGCGGATATACCATGTTGAGAAGTCATCAATAAATTCGCGCATTGGTCGCGTCGCATGTGGGACATCATAGTTATCAAATGCTTCGGTCGTTACAACAATCAATCCATTAAGTTGCGCAAGGATCCAACGGTCTAGTATATTGCTACTTTCATCACTCGCCGGACCCATTTCATCCTTATACAGCATATAAAAGGCGAGAATGTTTCGGAGCATGTTCACGACGCGTGCATGTGCTTCTTTCACCTCTTCATCGCGAAACGTAAGGTCCTCTGCCTGCATCACGACCGAGGACATGAGGTAATAGCGAAATGCATCAGCGCCGTATCGCTCAAAGAGTTCGTAGGGGTCAGTGTAATTCCCTTTGCTCTTTGAGAATTTCGCACCATCTGCAGCAAGCACATTACCGGTCGTAATAACATGACGAAACGTGAGTTGATTAAAAAGCTCCACTCCCATCGCATGCAAATAATAGAACCACGCACGTGTTTGGCCGATATATTCTGAAACGAAATCTCCAGGGGAACGTTTTTTGAATTCCTTTTGGTGTTCAAACGGATAGTGATATTCAGCAAATGGCATCGAGCCCGACTCGACCCAGCAATCAACAACTTCGGGAATGCGCGTGAGCGGTTCACCATTCTCGTTTTCAAGTTGTATATGGTCTATGTACGGCAGGTGATAATCGAGTTCATAATTGCGGTTGTGTGGCAACGGAACAAACGGGAGTTCGCAAACACTCGCAATTTCTGGCATTCCATTATCGAGTATTTGTGCAATCTCTGTTTTATCAGCTCCACGTGCCACGGCAATAATTGGAGCAAGCGGCCATCCATGAGAAACAAACAGTATGTTCTTCCCCGAATGGGTGCGCTCGATTTCGTATAAAAGGTCACCTGCCCGTCGCACCATATCAAGCACACTCTCGCCTCCTTCGGGCCCTTTGTCTAACAGACCAGATGTTGGACAGTGCTTCTGAAAATCAACAAGCATCTTACCGTCCCATATACCATGCTTATATTCAACAAGACGCTCATCTGTTATAACTACATTCAACGGCAATCCCAGAGTCTCGCGCACAATTTCTGCTGTTTCCTTTGTTCTTATGAAAGGAGACACTACCACGAGGTCAAACGACTCCTTGAGTGATGCCGCTGCGTGTTTCACTTCTTCTCGACCTTTTTCTGTAAGATGTATATCATCATCTTTGAGCGAACAACGGATAAGACCAGATATATTTTTTTCCGATTCGCCATGACGCATCACGAAATATTTGTTGCCGGATTTCTTCGTACGCGCCTTAAGCTCGTCGAGCGAACCAATGACCGTTACATTTCCTTTTTTGTCCTTCCAAATAGGCAACGGGCTCGCCCAGAAGCGGTTGCGAGAGATGGTCCAGTCCGGAGCACTCTCAATGATGTGACCAAAACGGCCGTCTTTGAGGTGTCCGGGAACCCACGCTATCTTCTGATTTTCAGCGAGCATTCGCTTCTTCACCGATTGAATATCAATGAACCAACTCGAGACGGCGTTGTAGATGAGCGCCGTGCCACAACGATAACAATGTGGATATGAGTGCGTGTTCAGCGCCTTTGCAAACAAGAGACCGCGTTTCTCGAGGTCTTCTTTGATGAGCGGTTCTGCTTTCTTGATATACTGCCCGCGCAAGAATTCTGGTGCGTCATCGTTATAGGTAGCATTTGGATTCAGAAGCGGGACCATCGGCAAATTTTCTTTTAAACCAAGATTGTAATCATCTTCACCATAAATAACAGCGGTGTGTACGATGCCGGTTCCCTCTTCAGTCGTCACGAAATCGGCTGGCAATACTTGCCATTTCTTCCCCGCGTACTCTTTTACTTTTTCTATTTCGTAAAGTGGCTCATATTCGAGTCCTATGAGTTCGCTTCCATTTTGTTCTTTCACTATTTTGAATTCATCGGTCCCGAACATCGCTTGCAATCTGTCTTTTGCAAGAATGAATCGCACGAGTGGTCCCGTGCCCTCATCTTTTTTCTCGATTGTTACGTATTCGATATCAGGACCAACCGCAAGTGCGACATTCCCCGGCAAAGTCCATGGAGTCGTTGTCCACGCGAGAAGTGAAGTATTTGGTTGTCCCTTGATACGGAATTCGACCGTCACTGCCTCCTCGGTGATGTCCTTATAGGTGTTATCCATCGCAATCTCCGCTTTCGCGAGAGGCGTTTCGCAATGCGGACAATACATGAGCACCTTGCGACCTTCGTAGAGGCGGCCTTTTTTATAAATCTCCTTCAATCCCCACCACACGCTCTCAATGAACGTGTTGTCCATCGTCTTATAGGAATTGTCGAAATCGACCCACCGCCCAATGCGCTCGATATAACGCTTCCAATCGTGGACATATTCGAGCACCAGCGAGCGAGCGGTTTCGTTAAACGTCTCGATGCCGAGCGCGAGAATTTCTTTTTTATTCTTCAACCCCAACTTCTTTTCCACCGCCGACTCTATAGGGAGCCCATGGGTGTCCCAGCCCCAACGGCGACGCACGCGATAGCCACGCATCGTTTTGTAGCGCGGGATGAGGTCTTTTGAAACCGAGGAGAGCAAGGAGCCCGAGTGCGGTAACCCCGTGGCAAATGGCGGACCATCATAAAAAACGAATTCGCCTTTGGGGGATTCTTTCTCGAGCGATTTCTCGAAGATGCGCTCACGCTCCCAAAATGCGAGTATTGCCTCCTCGCGCTTTGCCGCTTCAGATTTCTCGGGCATATCAGCCATCGTATTACATTTTCTCGGGCGCGGGAATGCCGAGGAGGGTGAGGCCGTTTGTCATCGTGTTCACAAATGCGCGAGCGAGCATGAGCTTGTACGCTTCGTGGTCGCCGCCGATAATGCGCTCTTGTGCATAAAAAGAGTTCCACTCGCCCGCGAGCTCGGTGAGATAGTTCACCAAGAGGTTCGGCGCGAGTTCGCGAGAGGCACGTGCCACCACCTCGGGGAAATGCAAAATGAGCCGTTCAATCCGCGCCGGCTCCGCCGGCGCGGTATTGTTAGTTGATTGTTGACTGTTGGAAGCTTTCGCGACAACGGATTTGGCGCGAACCAGCGCGTACTGCACATACGGTCCTGAATCGCCATCGAGCGCGAGCGATTTCTCTGCATCGAAAATAATGTCCGCGCCCGGCGCTTGCCGCAGAATCATATACTTGATTGCACCGAGCGCGACTTGTTCTGCGATAAGCGGGTCTGCATTTTTCTCGCTCGCCTTCTCCACTACATTCTGAATGAACCCGGCAGTGGTAACTATATTCCCCTCACGCGAGGACATCTTCCCCGATGAGAGCTTTAAAAACCCTGTCGTAATGTGTTTCGTCTTCGCCGCGAGCAAGGGGGCAACATCTTCAAGCGCCGCGAGCACCGTCTTGAAACGACCGGTCTGTTCGTTCCCGGTAACGACAATACTCTCGTCAGACGACCATCGTTCCTCCTTGAGAAACGCGAGCCCGATATCTTTCGCCTCATAGGTGGGAGTGTCGTGCGACGTGACAAACACCATCGTGTGCACACTCTTCTTCTCACCATTATAAATGATGGCGCCATCGCTTCTCTCGAAAATCCCTTTCGCGAGCCCGTCCTGTACCACGCGCACACCGGTCTCGGTCGTATCACTATCAAAAAATTCAAAATCAAAATGCGTGCCGAGTAATTTCCAGATGCGCCGGAATTCTTCCATCGAGACATCGCGCCCTTTGCGCCAGAGTTCCATCAATTCGCGGTCGGTGCCGGCATATATCGCCTGATTGAGCGCGTCTATCTTTTCTTTTGCTTCTGAACTCGTCTCATACGCGCTCGAACCCTCGACATACGCCGCACCTATTTCTTGGGCAGTTGTCGGCTCACTGACACCGTTTTTACGGAGTCCCCAGAGCGCCTTGGCAACATTTGGACCAATGTCGCCGCCGAACGTGTCCCGCGCAATTGTCGCACCAGAGTTCTCTATGAGTCGTGACACCGCTTCGCCCACGACCGTACCGACCAAATGCCCAACATGCATTTCCTTAAACGCGTTCGGGTTTGAGTATTCTACAATGACCCTTTTTCCTTCCTTTGCAGTACCCTTCCCCCACTCTGCCCCTTTTGCATTTGCCTCAACAGTTGCAAACGTGACTGCCTCTCTCGCAAGTGTAATGTTTACAAAGCCCGGTCCCGCGACCGCGATATGACTCGCGATATCCTTCCCTAATTTTCCAATGAGAAATCGTGCAAGTGCGTCCGCGACCTTCTTTGGCTCTTTACCAAGTACTTTTGCCGCAGCAAGCGCGGCATTTGTCGCATAATCGCCATGGGTGAAATCGGCTGGTCGCTCCACTACAAACACCGTATCCCCCGCCCCCATTTGCTGAAGCGCTTCACTTACCGCCTTCCGTATCCGCTCCTCCATACGAGCGAGTGTACCAGATTATTAAAACCTGTTCTCGGTCCGCTCAATCTGCTCGTCAAAAGTAAGCTTCAAGAAATTTCGATCATCAAGTCCATTGAGACGATAAATCTGGTTTGTTGAGAATTTTTTAGCATCCTCTTTCTTGAAACCAAGCTTCTCTGCGACGGTCTCTACCTTCTTCCAGCTGTCACCCTCGACCTCGAGATACGTCGGGATTAATGGCCACGTGTCGATATCACATTCAACACCATCAAGAAGGTATCGTGTCCGTTTATTTTCTTGATACATCTTTTCGATAAGTCCAATTTTCAAAATAATTTCGCGTGTGGTATCAAAATCACTCACCACAACTTCTTTCTCATACATACCGGTGTCGTCGCCACTAAGACTTCCTTCTTTCACACCGAGGCGTTGTTTGAAGGTCAGGGTTATTTTGTCGCCTTCATCACGAAGACGTAACCATGATGCTTGCGCATCGAGCCGAAAATCAGGATAGTCAAAGACTGCTCGGCGGTAGTGATAATCGCCAGCCTTTTTCGCTCCTAACTCAATTAATTTCTTCTCTAGTTGTTCTGGATCAATGTCGAGGTATTTGATTTCTATCTCTTCCATGCACAAAGTATATCATTTCTGATGTGATTCAGAATGTGACGATCATAGTAAATCACTATGATATATCATAGTGATTTACTATTGCGGGTTATGCTAACAGGGATTTACGGAGAAACTTCCAGCGCCCGCGTCCTACCCGAGGCGGCATACCGATGTGAATGATACGGATAAATTCCTCCATAAAAGTCTCCTTTTTGAAATGTCGCGTGTGCTCCCGTGCATATCGAGCAATCCTCGTATACTGACCATCTTTAAGTCCACGCCATATTCTCGTAATCGTTTGTGGCGTCACGCCAAGAGCCCCTTCTATCTGTTTAAACGAGTACCCCCGGACGAGGAGGACAATGATCGCAAGTCGCTTGGCGAGCATGACTCGCTCGGTCTGCGAGAGAATTTCATTGGCGAGAACACTTGCTTCCGCCTTAGATCTCGCAATCGATAAAAACGTCAGAAATTGGTTCGCAAGTTCTGTCGCTACATCTTTCTTAATTCTTTTTCTTGAGATGTGTGTCATGTATATTTATACGCTCGGTTTGAAGCGCATAATATCACTATGATATATCATAGTATAATTCTAGCATGGATGTGGGTGGAAATAGTCAGCTATGAAAACGATTCAGGAACAGGGTGCGCGAGCGCGAGCTTCTTCACTTCTTTTTTTGCTTTTGCAACTGCCGTGTCCGTGCGTGTTGTGAGCACCTCAATCATAATTTCAGCGACTCTCTTGCATTCTTTTTCTTTAAATCCGCGGGTCGTCATTGCTGGCGTGCCGAAGCGGATACCAGACGGGTCCATCGGCTTGCGGGTGTCGTCTGCAATCGCATTTTTGTTCAACGTAATGCCTGCCCGGTCAAGAAGTTTTTCTGCTTCTCCACCTGAAATACCAAAAGATGTCCACACGTCGAGCAAGATGAGGTGGTTATCGGAACCTCCCGTGAGCATTCTTGCTTTCTGTTTCTTAAATACTTTTTCCATCGCGTGCGTGTTCGCGATTATTTGCTTCGCGTATTTCTTAAATGACGGTCGGAGTGCCTCGCCAAAGGCAACCGCCTTCGCGGCTATCTGGTGCATGTGTGGCCCGCCCTGGAATCCGGGAAATACGGCTTTGTCTATTTTCTTCGCGAGCTCCTCGCTCTCACGGACGAGGATCATGCCACCACGCGGTCCACGGAGTGTCTTGTGCGTTGTGGTGGTCATAATGTCGAATCCGTAGTCAAACGGATTTTTCGCCGCCTTGCCAGCGATAAGTCCTGCGATGTGAGCAGCATCCATCACCGACACTGCGCCGACCTCGCGCGCAATAGAGACAAACTTCTTATAGTTAAGTTCGCGCGGATACGCTGAAAATCCTGCAAGAATAATCTTCGGCTTTATCTTCTTTGCGACGTGGCGCATATCCTCATAGTCAATTTCGCCGGTCTCGATATTCTTCATCTTGTACCGCTGGAAGTTGAAAATCTTTGTGAGATACGTCACCGGGTGTCCGTGGGTCAAATGTCCGCCGTGGGAGAGATCCATACCAAGCACCGTGTCGCCCGGCTGAAGAAGCGCAAAATACATCGCGACATTTGCATTCGCGCCGCCAAGCGGCTGGACGTTCACATACTTCGCCCCAAAGAGCTTCTTCGCGCGACTAATCGCGAGCGCCTCCACCTTATCCGTGAATTCTTGGCCGCCATAGTAGCGCCGTCCCGGATAGCCTTCTGAATACTTATTCGTAAGCGATGACGCCATCGCCTCCTTTACCGCCCGCGAGACATAATTCTCGCTCGGTATAAGCTCCAGCCCCTCCGCCTGCCGCTTCTCCTCCTTCATGAGCGTGACGAACACTTCCTGATCTTCCCGTTTAATACGGTTATACATAGGTAAAAGAAAGTGTATCACTTGTGGAGAAATATAGCTGAACTGATATGCAGAAATGTCAATGTATCGATGTGTTTCGCTAATTACTATATACTTTCAGATATCCCATGAACGACATAACGTTAAAGAAGATTTATTCATTTAAATCTACGGCAGACATGCTTCGCCGTATCGCTTTCCGGGGAGTATATGATAAGCACGGTTCGCCGGTCCTTCCCTATAAGAATGCACGTTTTTCTATTACGACCGTATACCCACAATCATCACCCGGTACCTCACCGGAAATAAAAATCGGCAGAAAACGCGAGCCACTGTTCACGCCGCAACCAACTATTTATGAGAACCAAACGAAGGTTATGGAAGATGTCGATAAATTTCTTCTTTCCCATGATATGAAGATGAGCGAACTTCGACGAGCGGTCGAATATTCCTGGGAAGGTCGGGGTGAATTCCATATCCTCCCTCCGGTAATCGAGAAACATACGTACTATTTGAAAAATGGTTACTTGGACCTGCCTCGTTTCTTACAGCGTTTTAAGGGTCTGTATGTGAAAGATGCGAACGAAAAGCTACATTCACTCTCTGACCGGTATCTGCGCTCATTCTATATAGACGAAGTAAGTAAGATAGATCATTTAGACGTCTTCAGCTCTAATGTGCCGATTATCAATTACGGATTGGGAAACGACGGGGCATTCACATTCTATATTGTCTGTGACGGCGCACACCGACTTGATTATGTGCTAGAGAAGATAAAATTTCCGACAACCGCGCTTCTGGTCGAACCGGCTCATACGGGAGAAACGCTCTATCCCTACTATGCATTTCCGGTTCCTTTTCGACCGTCAATCCGGCTCTCAAGCAAGAAATCAGAAAAAATATACCACCGCCTCGAGCGAGACAAGATCCATCTCCTGAACGATTTCATAAAGAAAACTCTCCACTATGATTGGGAGGTCGGTGGATTGAAGGTGAGTAAATTACGCAGCAATGTGGAGATTTTCTGAATTTCTATGAGCGCTCTTTCTCTTGATTCGGCCCTCGCGCATGCTCTCGGGCTTTCGCTCCAGGTGAAAGAGTCTGCACAGAGCGGCTCGGTCGCTCTATCGTCAAGCGGCGCGCAGTATGTGGCAGGATGCGTCGGTTCAGAAACTCATCTTCTCGACATACCTTCCGAGCTTGCGGTACTCGTACGTGCAGTCCACAACAATGATGTTGCTATTGAACAGGTCCATACGCTTTCGAACAATACCGAAACACCGGTCTCGCCTCTGGTCCTTAAATTGTTAGCAGACCACAGTACTCGAACAGGAGTTACTATTCGTTACACACTGCATGATGTATCAGGGAACAGACTATTTGAAACGGATAACGTTCGGGATGCTCTTACTTTTTACCGCATGCCCGACACTATCTTGACTTCAGTCATGGGGCGTGTGCCCGGGTCCGGGAAAACAAATCTTGATCGAACTTCCAATATCAGTATTGAAATGCAATTACGAAAATGGGCACGTATAGGATGCGGGAATAATTTTCCGACTCGTGATGGTGCATCGGGATATGGCGCCGCGGTGCTTACCGCCGCAGGAAACATATACTATGGCGGCCAATATTCAACATTCGAACATCGCCTTGGCGTGCATGCAGAAATGGCAACACTTTTGAATGCGCTCATGGACGGTGCGCGCGACATCACTCATATTGGTATTGCTTCTTCAAAATTTGTTGACACCCTATGTAGCCCATGCGGTTGCTGCCGACAATTTATAGCTGAAATGTCTCGTACATACGACTTCTCACCAGGTATATATCTCTTCGCATCAGGCAATGAGCAATTTAAATTATGTTCGATTAATGAACTCCTTCCAGTACAATGGACGAATCGAAAATGACTTCTACTACCCAGCCGAAATTTCCACTCGTTGACGCTCTGCTTTTTACGCCGCCAGAAACGGCTAATGGACATATCGGTATCTGTACCAATACGACTGCACCCGGTCAGGTATTCAATGATGTTGCCGAGGAAAATCGCTCGGCTGTATCCGTGCTTGGGCCCCTTATTGTGAGCCGCGACGGCACCGAGCGTATGATTCTGAATTCCCTGGTACATCCAACTATCACCTACCTCATTCTGTTCTCCGAAGAGTCACTGACCTTCTCACCCAGCACGAACCTCTTGCTTGCACTTATGCATGGGCTCGATGCGAACCGCGAAGGAAACTACATAATGCACGGGCAGGCTGCATCCGCCCACTTCCCCAACCTTTCAAAACGCATCCTCGATCTCTTCCGGGACAACATTGTTGTATTGCCGCTCTTCATGTCTCAAAACAAACAGAGTTCTGTTGTCGTCGCTGAATATCTCACGTGGCTCGGGGAGCGCGTACCGCATACCGTACTCGCATTTCTCAAAGAAGCGAATGCAAAAGATAAGAAATATTATGACACGCTGAACAAGCTCATTACACTTCTTACGAAAATTCCGCGGAGAGAGAAAGCCGTCATTGAACTTAACCCGAAGGACTTCCAGCACCTCCAACCGCCAAAGGTTGAGATTGCGGAGGACCGAACAGCACTCACTGCGCCTTTTCGAGTTTCACTCGAAAACAATCTGCTCCGTCTTGATATTACAGTAGGTGATACATCTTATTTCATCCGTGGAGATACTGATTTTCGCATCGAGTATTCCCTTATGAAATTCCTTGGGGATCGCAAAAATCTGTTCACTCCATCAGAACAGCTTCTTATCGGTGCGGAATTAAATCGCCTCAATGTGGAGAGAACGTCGGATATCTCTGCTCCATCTTTTATTCAATCGAATGACATTCGCGGCACGGTAGAAATTCCTCTCGAGCCGATAGTCGCGCTTATACCAGACCAACAGTACTACTATAAAATCGGTCTGAAGGATAATATGGTATCGGTCATGTGTATGGCATTCGATATTTGCGAGGAAGTATTCGACCTGCGTTCAACGGGAGCAAGCGGGATTTTCAAGTGGCTCGCCGAAAAAAATAGGTTCCAAGACTATGAAATGGACATTCTCCACCGGATGGACGTTGGCGGCCAGATCGGCCGTGCAAGTATCGCTGGGCAATTCGGTTATTCATTCATCCAGGATTTTGGGAGCATCTTCAAAATAAACAAGGAAGTATTGCCTCTCCTTATTGCCGAAAGCGACACCTTCCTCGATGTGCATCGTAGTTTGTTGTTGAAAGTGTATACCCAGGGGCTCACTGAAGAGCACGGTGACGCGCGCAAAGGCCTCTCACGAACTGCGGTAACGCTCGCTCTCTACCGCGATGCTGGGAATGCGCTTGGTCGGATGCCGAATATTTATAAACAGGGTGGGGTGTCTACTGAAGAAATGCGAACCGCGTATAAACAGCAACTACTGCGTCTCGACCACGATGGTGACTACAGCTACGGCGAACGAACCCGCGTACACTTTGGATTTGACCAGCTCGATGCAGCTGCCGATACACTGAAGAAGAACCCGGCGCGCGCCACGCTCATCCAACGGTTTGACCCTATAGTCGATATGTCGTGGGTGATGAATCCCGATACGAAGCGGAAAGAATATACTCATGACCCCTGTCTGACACACGATATCTTTTTTGTCGCCGGCGGAAAACTGCATTCCTTCCATATTGCACGGGCGCACAATCTGCCAAATGCCTACCCTGAAAATATCTTCGGCCTCTATGACGCATACGCGACAAGCGTGCGAGAGAAACTAGGCCTTGCACCGGGCGATTTCTATATGCTCTCTTCCCGCGGGAATATCCTTCTTCTCACGGAGGAGCAGCGCGTACGTAAAATAATCGCCGAACCATCGAAACCGATAGGAACAATCGACCGCTCAAGCGGACCGGCACTTATCGGAAAGAATGTGCGCACGGCGCCGCACACCGGTGTTTCGTATGCAACCGAAGTGCTTATGATGGTTCCGCTCTACGAACATCCAATGCTTGCGCGCATTCAGAATTTCGAAGGTATCGATACGCTCGAACGTGCTGTTTCGTATCTGAAAGAACGGGGAGGAAGCCATAATAACCCGATACTAAGTACCTATCAGGCTGGAAAGTCTGACCCGCAAGATGACCATCTCGTATTCTTCCAAGCAAATGTGTTTGGAAAAAAGATATATGCGACTGCGGTCTTCGCAAATCATGCACCACGGCTCGCGGACGACACGAAACTTGTCTCCACAATTGCTACGGCGTACGCAACGCACATTGGGGTCCCGCTCGGCGACGCAATCATTTTCTACATCAATGGAACCGCGTAACTTTTCCGCTATCAAGGTTGTCGGCTTCGACCTCGATCAAACGCTCTATCCCAAGTCGCCGCTCATCGACGAAATGATACAGGGGTACTTGTATCAAAAGATTGCCGCACATAAGAACGTACCGCTTGATGAAGCGGGGCGTTTGTTTAAAGAGCGCTACCGCGGGGGAACAGGTCTCTCTGGCAGTCAGACCCTCCGAGACCTCGGTTTACCCAACGCTTCGGAGCTAGTTCAGGAGGCACTCGAACATGCTGATATCGCTTCGATACTGACTCCCAATGAAAAAACAAATCTATTCCTTAAAGACGTGCGTGCCCAATACGAAGGTATGGACCTCATAACTGGTTCCTCCTTGCATGAGACAGAAAAGAAACTGAACGCACTTGGACTTGGTCCGAACACATTCACCACGGTCATTACTGAAGATCAGGCTATGAAATCAACAGGCGATAGTTATCGGCTCTGGCTCTCTCGATATCCGCATTTTGCGCCACAACAATTCCTGTACATCGGCGATCGTGTTCGCAGCGACCATGAAATACCTTCGGCACTCGGCATTCGCACGGTACTTGTCTATGTACCACAACCAGATACTGCCGTCTCTGCTCTCCAGCTTCCCTCAATTGCTGACCTTTATCCGCTCCTTCTACCGAACACCTGACAGTAGACTAAACCTGCGTCTCTTCCCCGTGCGACACGCGGCCGCCTTGATGCTGTCCGCGATACCCGATAACTTCTCCTTCGATTTTGTGAAATACGATGTTGCAGATGCGCGCGCCGAGCTGGAGCTTCATCGGAAATGAACCTAGATTTTTAAGACCGAAGGTGAGTTGTCCTGTGTAACCAGGGTCCGATTTTGAAGTGAGGAGAAGAAGTCCTGCGCGAAAGAGAGAGCCTCGCGTATAAATCACCGGCATCAAATCGAGCGGTACGGTAATCGTTTCAGCCGTCTGTACGAGATAATAGTCGCCCGGGTTCACCACAAGCTCATCTTGCATATCACCGTCTCTCAAACGATAGAGTTCTTCCGTCTTCACTCCGTGACGCTTGCCGAGACCAGCGGAGCCATCAGCTTCGATGTAGGCGCCGCCTTCAATAATTTCATGCACCGCACCGAGTCGTAGGTCAATACCAGTGCCTTCCGGTTTTGAAAGATCGCGACCACCAAGACCAGTGATAAGGTTCTCCTCTTTAATTCGGCGAACAACTTCTTTTATGCCGATAACTGACATATCGTTAGTATACGGGAAAAATAAATTTTCTTATATTTTATTTCCTAAACTTACTTTACATCAATGCCCATACTCCTCGCAGTGCCGGCAATGGTGCGGGCTGCTGCTTCAGGAGAGCTCGCGTTCATATCGGGGATTTTTTCGGCGACGATTGAAGCGATTTGTGCCTTGGTGATAGTGCCTACTTTTGTCTCCTTCGCTTTGCCTGAACCCTTTTCGAGACCGAGCGCTTTGAGGATGAGCCTCGAAGCCGGCGGATTCTTCATGATAAAGGTGAACGAGCGGTCGTCGTAGACCGAGAGCTCAATCGGGATAATCGTCCCCTGCTTGCCCTTCGTCGCCTCGTTGAACTGGGTGACGAACTGACCTATGTTTACGCCGGCGGGCCCGAGCGCGGTGCCAACTGGCGGCGCAGGCGTCGCCTTCCCTCCTGGGATTTGTAGCTTAATTTTCTTAACGACGGTTGCCATAGTGGTGTGTGTTTCGGGAGTCTAACTTAATAATAAGAGTGAGTCAATTTTGTCCTTCGCCTGATTTTTGGCCGGGTCTGAGAGCCAAAAATCATGCATAAGTGTCCGCAACGCGTTTCGCAAGCGAAACGCGAAGCTTCCCTTAGAGTTTGCGAATTTGCAAAAAGTCGAGCTCGACCGGCGTTTCGCGACCAAACATCGATACCATCACCTTCACCTTCCCGCGGTCCTCGTCTATCTCACCCACTTTGCCCTCCAAGTCCTTGAACGGACCATCGGCGATGACAATCGGGTCGTCTTTCACCAGGTCGATGCGGTGCTTGGGAGCTTCTGCCGTCATACGCTTCATCAGCGTCGCCACTTCAGACTCCTCCATCGGCACCGGCAAGTTACCGGAACCGACAAACCCCGTCACCCTCGGAGTATTGCGCACCACGAACCACGAATCATCGTCGACAATCATCCGCACCAAGATATAGCCCGGATAAATTTTTTCTTCTTCGACCGTACGCTTCCCGCCCTTCACACGGATCTTCTTCTCGGTTGGCACGATGACATCAAATATCTTCCCTTCCATACCGAGCGACTCGATGCGTTGCTTCAGGTTGCGCTCTACGGCATTTTCATATCCCGCGTAGGTGTGGATGGTGTACCAGCGCGCATCCTCCTCGCGCGGCGTTGTTTCGTCGAGAATTTCTTTGCGCTCTACAGGCGCAATATCTGCCATCTGCTGTATTTCGTTTTCGTCCATAGAAGAAATATTAGGTGCTGGCAACAGTACTCACGACCAAGCTAAAGAGATAATCGAGTAACCCGACGAGAAGCGCAATAACGATGGCAATAAAAATAACGACAAGCGTGTGTGCGAGCGCTGTCCGATTACTCGGCCAAACAATGTGGGTGAACTCTTCGCGAACATGCTTCAGATACGTGAGCGGTGAGATCATAGGAGAGATGTTCGGTAAATAAAAAAGCCCTGCGGGCTCTCTGTAATTGAGAGCATACTATAGCACTCTACCTGCGTCAATACTCGCCAGTACGATGAGACATCGACTAGCGAATCTCGTAGGTGATAGAGACAGAGGCGTTATAGGTATTTTCGCCAGCAGGCACATCCGGGGTTGCTGATTTTGATTCTGCAGCCCCACCTAATCCATACATCATTGGATATGCGTATCCGCCCGAAGATTCACTGAAGTTCACAATCTTTCCAAGGCGAACACCGAGCTGATTCGCAAGCCGTGTCGCTTGCATCTTCGCCTTATCGATAGCATCAGCGCGCGCGGCATCATAGCCGGCAGTCGAATCATCAAGCGCAAAGTCGGGACCGTTCACGTTCTGCACTCCGAGTTTCCCGAGCCCGCCGAGCATCTCTCCGACCTTCGTGAGGTCACGCATCGTTACTTGGATTGATTCGGATACTTGGTAGCCGGTTATCTTCGGGGTACCACTATAGGTCGGACATATCATTCCCGATACACAAGGATTCGGATACGAATACTGCGGACTGATATTGTAGGAGAGTGTCTTTATATCCTTCTCCGCAACGCCCTGTTCTTTTACAAAAGCGAGTGCTTCATTTGCTTGCTTTACCGTTTCTTCTTGCGCAGCTGCGACAGTCGCGGCGGTGTGCTGTACGGTGAAAGAGACGCGCACAACATCCGGCGGGAGCGTTGCTTGACCTGTGCCTTGCACGGTAATCGTGTCAGTCGCTGGATTGCCCGGACGACCGAAATTCCCGGCGGTTATGATGGTCTGCG
>JBBUDY010000039.1:0-1344 GCA_038057055.1 Patescibacteria group bacterium
GTGCCTGTTTGCCCATCATTTCAGCACGTTTTCTTAATACTTCTGCAATACCAATATCAGTAATCGTCGCAGTCATGGCGTCTCCCCAGAGAACGATTGATAGAAATGGTTGGAAGTGCGAATACAGCCTACCTAGGACTATACTCCATCTCACCGATTGACGGTACTGGGTCCAAATGCCATCATTATGTGCAATGAATATGGAACATCCTCGTGTTGGCAGTCATGTAGAAGAAAACAAAAAAGCTGTTCACTCCGCAGTTGTCGCGGGGGCTCTTAGAGAACTCTCTCGCCAAGAGATACAGGAACCAATTGACCCTGTCTTTGAAGAAGCGGTGACGAGAGGAATCAAGGTGGCACTGGATAATATAAGAAGGCGGTTTCAAGATACCCGGGATCCCGATATAGAAGCCGCGAAGGGCCCAGACGCTAATTTGGAATTTCATAACGAGACTCACACACAAGAAGTGATGGAGAGGACGCGGAGAATCCTGGAAGCAATGGGAGTGAGCGAGCGGCGTATCAGACTCGGGGAGCTTCTTGCGGCGTATCACGATACCATCCAAGGGTTTCAAGAGAAGAAGAGGGAGCGTGATGGCGCGATGATGCGTGATCGATTCATTTCGAAAAATGAAGAAGAAAGTGCAAATGAGCTGATAGCTTACATGAAGTCATGCCCAGGCGTATTTGACGATGAGGAGATAGGAATCGTTCTGTCTGGAATCCAGCATACAGTCCCTGACTGGGATATCCCTAATAAGACCGTCAAACAGCCGACCTTTCTTGACAGCATTACAACAGCACTCGGTCAGCTGCTTGATTCGAATTCTCCAGAGTTGGTGAAGCGCGCTTTAGCGCTTGCTGATCTCGGTACTGCAGGAATGGACGGCTGGGAGAAATATATCCCGGAAGGGAATAATATTTTCCGTGAAGAAAATCTCGACTTTCCAAGGCTCTTGAATGATCCTGCACACAGAGAGTTCCTCACCAAGAGAATGCTCAGCTGGAGCCAAGCGCAAGTGGACTTCGCTAAAGGCCGTCAGAAACTTCTGACTACTGAATTGGGTGGCCTCGAACCGCAGATGGCACAGAGAGTTCGGGAATTGTTTAGTCAGTTTGATGACAGCATCAGAGCCGCAGAAGCTCAGCTTGAGGAGAGACAAAAGATGGAAACGTTCAAGCAACTTGCTGAAAGCTTCGGTTACACTTCACCAAAGTACACGTTCCACTAGTTACTTCATTCCGATTTGGGAGAGGAATGTTTTGAGTTCGTCGCCCTCAATCGTGCACCACGCGCCTGATTTTAAATCATCGAGTCGGATATTGAGAATGCGTGTGCGCTCG
>JBBUDY010000040.1:0-1737 GCA_038057055.1 Patescibacteria group bacterium
TCGCTCGAGAGGTGGAGGGGGTCTAGTAAGCGTCGATCCCGCATCATCTCATCGACCGCGATAGTACCCTGCTCCAGAAGAAGTCGTTTTTCGGCGTGAGAGAGACTGGTTACCGTCGTAATCGGGTATACCGATGCGCGAGCCATACGAGCAAACAAGCTATTGTGTGACGGATAATCCCAACCGAGCAGTTCGACACCTGAACACTCGGCATAGGCGATAGCCTCGGAGGTAAATTTGGTGTTCGTGACAAGAAGACCGCGGTCAATCGGGCACGAACGTGCAGATTTGTTACAGGCAAAAATATCATCAAAACGACTCTTCACGTAGAGTGCCACTTTCAAGTCAGTCTTATATCCTGGATCGTTATGATATTTGAGTTCGGCAGCCAAAAATTCATTTTGGTCTTTGTGTGATGCGTAAAAGTCCACTTCATGTTGGACGCACTTCCCTTTCATAAGTTTGCGGGTCTCCACCTCCCAACCCTCTGCTCGATAGAGGTGCGAAATAAAATCTTCGAAGGGGTGTCCGGTGGGGCCGAGCTCCAAGAGCGCACGCCGAAGCGCGTAGCGAGCAGCAACAGGACGCGCTTCTTTGCGCAGAAGCGCAAAAGCGCGAGAATATATCTCTTTTGACGTCACTCCAGGAACGATGGTTTCAGTAATCGTTTTTGCTATTCGTTCTGCCGCGTATTCACCAGCGCCTGCCCGATGGAGAGACATCATAAGGAGTCTCGGGTCGAACACTTCTTTAGACCCATCTGCTTTCGTGATGACGGGGAGAATCGTCATAAGACTGTTGTTGTCGCAACAGCACCATTAATCATTGCAGTGATGGGAAGATTTGTTGGCGCACTTACGGTGACCGTGAAATTTGCTTGCGTAGGGACCTGGAGACAAATACCGGAGTCCTCCGGTATTGAAATCGCTACGGTAATTGTATCTGCGTTTGTAGATGCCTGTGCCGTGACTGCCGTGCAGGCATTAGGAGTTTCAACCGACCCAGTAATCGTATGGAGTCCTTTTTTGAAAGAATCACGAAGGACAACACCTGGCACAGGTGCTGGAGCGCTCTCGATTACTGTAGCAATATCAACATCGCGCGTATGCGGCACCGAGAGAACAAACCCGATAAGCACCACACATGCAATAATCATCGAAGCAGCCCAAAGACGCTTGTGACTCATGCCACAATAATACCACCCCCAATAAGTTCATCAGCTCGATAAAAGACAATTGATTGTCCGGGGGCAGGCGTCTCGAGAAGCGGTACGGTGATGATGAATCGATTGTCTGTAATGTGCCCCGTTACGCGTATCCCCCGATAACGATATTGTGCTTCGGTCGCTATGGCTGGTTCGTTAAACCAATTTACATCAGTGAACTGAATCTCGCGTGCGCCTCCGGCGCGCGTCTTAGAAACTTTAATTTCTTTTTTCTCGACATCTTTTTCAATAACATACCCACCTTCAACTCTTTGTCCGATGGTATACAAGAGCGCTGGATTATCACTTCCGAATTCCTTTTCTAGAAACTCTTTGACCGAAACACTGCCGAGGAAACAAATCCCTTGACTGTCTTTCTTTTCTGAAACTGGAAGATTGAATTTCTTCGCTAGTGTGCGCACTGCGTTTTTTTCCATCTTCCCTACTGGAAACATCGTCGCTTCCAAAATATCCTTCGGCACTGCCCAGAGGAAATAACTCTGATCTTTCTCCCCCGCACGGTAGTGCCCCAT
>JBBUDY010000041.1:0-16167 GCA_038057055.1 Patescibacteria group bacterium
GCTGTTCCAAGAGGTTTTTCTTGCTTTTCATAAGTATGACAATAGTGTATCATATATGAAACGCTCAAGTCAATTACCATGAAATACTTCCTTTACGCACGCAAAAGCACTGATGTTGAGGACAAACAAGTTTTGTCCATTGAGGCGCAATTGTCTGAGCTTCGCGCGCTCGCTAAAGACGAGAAGTTAGAGGTTGTCGCGGAGTTCGTGGAGAAGCGGAGCGCGAAGATGCCCGGCCGTCCGGTGTTTAATGAAATGTTGAAACGGATACACAAGGGCGAGGCGCAGGGCATCGTCTGTTGGAAACTCGATCGCTTGTCGCGCAATCCGGTAGACGGCGGGCAGATAAGCTGGCTGTTACAGGAGAATATTATCCAGCATATCCGCACGCACGACCGGAGTCATTATCCGAGCGACAATGTATTGATGATGTCAGTGGAGTTCGGCATGGCGAATCAGTTCATCCGCGATTTGAGTTCCAACGTGAAGCGAGGGCTACGCGCTAAAGTGAAGCGCGGCGAGTTTCCCTCGACTGCGCCTGTCGGATATTTAAATGATGTGCGGGCAAAAACTATCGTCGTTGACCGGAAGAAATCAAAGGTCATTCGCGCCGCCTTTGAACTATACGCCAAAGGCAATTCTCGGCTTGAAGACATCTCAGTATTTATGGAAGCGAATGGGGTGAGAAGCCATCTCAACAATAAGACGCACAAAGACCGAGTGAAGTTTATTCTCTCCAACCCGTTCTATGTCGGCCTCTTTAAATACGGCGGCGAGATGCACGAAGGGCGGCATACGCCCATCGTTGAAAAGCGGCTTTTCGACAAGGTGCAAAAGGTTATGACCGAGCGCGGGCATCCGCAAAAGAATCACAGCAACCCGAAAGCTCTTTGCGGTCTTATGTGGTGCGGCGAGTGCGGCTGTATGATCACCGCCGAAGTGCAGAAGGGCCACACATACTATCGCTGTACCAAAAAGAAAGGCGTGTGCCGGCAAGGCTATATCCGAGAGGAAGCATTAATACCTCAACTGGATGAGTTATTCAGAAAATACTCCATGCCGTCGGCTTGGCAGGAGGAATTTGAAAAACTTATCGCCGAGGACGAAAATTCGTCCTCTCTCCAAACCGCGGCGTTCGTTCAAGAGTTGCGGGACAAAGTCCACGACATTTCCCGCAAGCTCGACCGCCTCACTGACCTCTATATCGCCCAAGACATCGAGCGCGAGGATTACCTCGCGCGCCGACGTATTCTCGTTTTGGAAAAGAAGTCAGTTGAGGAACAGTGCGCCCGGCACGAGTCGAACGCCGGGCACTGGCTCGAACCGATGCGAGAATGGGTCAAAGAGGCTTCAGCACTGGCTGAAGTAGCCCATTCGGAGAATACCCCCTCCAAAAAATCCTCTCTCCAAAAAATGTTCGGCTCGAACCTGCACCTCTCCCATCAGGAAGTGGTTGAAATCCCTTCTCCACCCTACGCGGCGCTCTGCGCCGCGCGGGCGAATTTTTCAGAAAACGATACTAGTTTTATTCGGGCTGCGGGTGATGGATTCCTTTAGAACCTCCATCCTAGCAGTTCGGTAAGATCAGTAAAACACTTGCGCTCAAATGTGGACGCGTTTATAATGTGTCTACCTGCCGTTAGCGTTTAACGATGTAGGTGGCAGGTGGATGCAGGTGCTCGGTAGCGAAAGCGTAGTAAGCGAAAGTTGAAAAGCTCTAGTGGTGGGTGCTTGCAGGGTCGATAAGACCTTGCAACATGCAAGGTCGAAAAACGAGTAATCGTCTTTGACCTCAAGCCCCTGCCAGTGGAGCTTTTTGTTTACCCGCTTGTGGGTTAAGAGCAATACGCTATGCAGAAGCTAAGCGGGTAGTTTAGTCCAACGACAATGTCATCAGAACGACAATCGAGATTAGCTGGACGGGATAAGTTTGGTCAGTTTGAACCCTTGAAAGAAGCAAAGGAGAAAAAGAGTTCAACTGTCGAGCATCTTCCTCTTCCGGGCTATGGCGATGCCAAGAAAGACAGCTAATGGCCGCCGCAGGGAAAATGAAAACCGCCCCTGCTAAAGCAAGAACGGTTTCCAAATAAGTTTTATGGATCTCTACAAACATTCCCGTATGGGAGTGTTTGTTTCATTATACCCCCGCCCTCTTATAGATATGTGCTCTATTATCCCCAGATGTAGACAAATGTATGTTGACACTTACCCCTAGTGGGGATATATTAAATATGTCCTTGGTGGAGTATTGGTATCGTTCGTCGATATCGATCACAGAAACTAAATACGATCTCCTAATTTGTATTTATAGATCTGCGTAAAACACCCACCGCCAAGGGTGTTTATTAGTGTTTTGGTATCCAATCGGATATCGAAACGTAACACAAAAACGTATGGACTACATATCCAACGAGCCGAATGCGGGCAAACTTATTAGTTCACTGCGTAATACTGGTTATACCAGTTACGCGGCGATCGAAGACATTATCGACAACTCAGTTGATGCAGATGCAAAAACGATCAAGGTCTATGTCGAACATAAAGACAAGGATCTGCGTATCGTTATTGCAGACGATGGTATTGGCATGGATAAAGACATCCTTGACCAAGCTCTAAGACTTGGCTCTCTAACTGATAGAGATGAAGTATCTGACCTTGGGAAATACGGGATGGGGCTTTGCACAGCATCAATCTCAATGGCACGCCGACTTGAAGTACTTACCCGTCAAAAAGGCGGGCTACTTTATTATGGCGCGCAAGATCTTGACGAGGTTGTGTCAAAAAACAAGTTCATTAAGGTTCAGCACGAGGCGACAAAGATAGATGAGAAGATATACGGAGGTAAAATTGGGACAAGTGGGACAGTAATAATACTGTCCAAAGTAGATCGTCTCTCTGATTCGAACGTAGCTCAATTCTCTACAAAACTTACTCGTGATCTTGGGCGTATCTATAGAAAATTCATCGAAGCCGATGTTAAATTCTATGTGAATGATAGGGTGGTAGAGATAAATGATCCGCTATGGCTCAATGACAAGAAAACGCAGGTCTACAGCGATGAAGAATATGATCTCCCCAAGAGCATAACAGGGGGTCGCAAGGAATCAATTCGGGTCAAGATCATACTACTTCCCGACATGAACGAAGAGTTGATGCGAGAGCTGAAAATCAATATCCGCTCGCAGGGATTCTATGTTCTCCGAAACAACAGAGAGATAGCTGATGGTCTTGCGCTAGGTGTGTTCAATAAGCACAATGACTTTAACAGGCTTAGGATTGAATTATCATTCAGTGCATCATTGGATAACGAAATGGGGGTTCGATTCTCGAAGGATGGGGTTGATCCAAACCAAGGTATTGCAGATCTCTTAAAGAACGAGTTAGGAGGTCAAATTGCCTCGATACGTAAACTCATTAAACGAAACCAGAAAGCAGACCCTAGCTCTAGCGTGGATCACTCCGACTCCGAAGCTGTAATTGCCAAAAAGGCAAAATTGCTCATCGTGCCGGAGGCAGAAATAGAGAAGCGCGGTCCTAGGAAAAATGTTAGCGAAAGGAAGGAAAATGACGACAAAGATACTGACGTTACCAGAATACCCCGCAAGATCCAGTTGTCGCCTAAGGGCATGGGGGGTCGATTCGAGACAGCCTCAATGGGTCGTGAGGGCATGCTGTATGAGTGCGAGCAGGAGGGAAAGATAATCGTTGTCCGATGGAACTCCGATCATCCATTCTACGATCAGGTTATATTCCCGAACAAAGATTCTAGAGGAATCGTTTCTGGATTGGATTATCTAGTATTCGCTCTTGCATCAGCCGAACTCAAAGTGACTAATGACGATAACGTAGAATTGCTTGGAAGTGTGAAGTCAATCATGTCTTCTAACTTGAGAGCACTACTCTCATAAAAACTGCTTCTTAGTAAAAGCCGCCTTGGGCGGCTTTTACTATTGATTAACAGACAAAACAACTATGGTGGGCATCACAGTATGAAAATATGCCCACTTTGCTAATACCACTCCGCTACTCCGCCCTCTTTGGAACAGGTGCCGCTCCGGTTCCTACTAAAACTATATGCTCCGTTGCGACACTGCGCGGTCGCATTCTGCGGCCGCTCGTCCATGTACACCGGCAGAGGCACTGCTTCGCCAAATCTATTAATGTAGTCGGTGTGCGGTATATCGAGTTCCTCATCCCCCTCACTTTCCTCGGTCGCATAGTACGGCGGTAAAACACCTGCTTGCTTCATCAGACAGCGCTGTGCAAATGGAGGGGGCGGACAACCGGATGCGAGTGCAACCAATGACCCGATAATCCACGACCCTATAATAAATACGATCAAAAGTATCCAAAGTGCATGTCCAAACCAACGCAAGGATTTCATAAAGTATTCTCGCTAGCCCTGTCACTCATAACTCGTTCCGAAATATACATGTTGTACTCGTTCATACCCGCTAACTATAGTATGTAGAACCAAAGTTAGCAATTGCCTACGCTATCACTGTAGGCATGAATAAACAAATACTCATCCAATTCGGGAAACGAGTACGCGAAGAGCGTATGGAGCGCGGATATTCACAAGAGCGCTTTGGAGAACTCGCTAAGGTGCACCGCACCTATGTTGGGATGATCGAGAGAGCGGAGAAAAATATCACGCTCACCAACATGGAGAAAATAGCTCGGGCACTGAAACTCAAGGTCGCCGACCTTGTAGATTTCTGAATACGAAAATCTAAACGCCACCCCGCCAAGAATTGAATTCCCCTGCCGATTGGGTTGTATTCCTGCGCTGGTAGGCGCGGGTTGGGGCGTGCGCGGTAGCGCCGCCCTCAGCGCGGTACGCGCTTTGCTCTGCCTTGATATTCAAGGGTCTCGGCGTAGCCAGAGACCCTTTCGGTTAACCACGCGACTGCGTGGTGTCTTGTATACGCTGTTGCAATAATGGGGTCGTCCGTTTTACGCCAAAAAAAGCACAGCCCGCAACGGGACTACATATTTTTTCTGGTGAAAAAATACTTGCCCTCGCGTTCTATGCTCTTCTTGTCGCCCCTTTTTCGAGGAAATCGACCCCGCCGCGCGATGCAGGGGCGGCGGTTCCTCGGAAAATGGAAACGGTCGAACGCTAGAAAATCCCGATCGCCGGAGCGTTGCTCTTTAGGCGACAAGATTTTCGTCGCTCCCCAAGGAAGGGCTAAACGGTCGCGCAAGCGCATATTTTACCGTTTCGCCCTTCTGTTGCTCACAACAGCGTATACAAGACACCACGCAGTCGCGTGGTTAACCGAAAGGGTCTCTGGCTACGCCGAGACCCTTGAATATCAAGGCAGAGCAAAGCGCGTACCGCGCTGAGGGCGGCGCTACCGCGCACGCCCCAACCCGCGCCTACCAGCGCAGGAATACAACCCAATCGGCAGGGGAATTCAATTCTTGGCGGGGTGGCTCAAATACATGCAATCCTGACAAGGACCCCCACACGGGGTGGGGATGAACCCAAAAGTGCCTTTGAAAGAAATGCGTCCTACTCGCGCACAATAGGTAAAAAGGGGTAAAATGTATCTTTGTTGAATACGTAATGAAAAAGTGATGATAAAAGCAACAGTCGAAGAGGAAGCACCGGAGACACAAAAGTACGTAAAACACGTACTAGCCGAGTTCGTGCGTCATGCTCCGCTCAGCAAAGGAAAGAAAATCGAAATCAAGGTGATTGAAAATTTGCCGCCCTTTCCTGAAATCGCGGAAGAAACCGACTACTACCAAGCCGGGCGGCTCACGATTCCCGACGCAGACTACGAACGAGAACGGCGCGAGGTCAGAACCGCCGCGTTTAACACGTACCACGAAAAAAGATTCAAGGGGCTATTCTCATTTCTAAATCCGAGCGAAGTGGTGGGAAACGTACTGCGGGGCACACTGAAATTCGCTGTTGTGAGTCCGGACAAAATATATGCCGAATGTAATAAATGCGAGGTACCAATTCCTAACAAAGATGAGGTACTAAAGGAAACTGATCCAGCTATAGCGAAGTTTTATAACGACCCGCCGCGAATAATGTGGAACGGAGCGATAGTGCCAATCAAATACAATTCCCGACAGCACGATATTTGTAACATTGCATTTCAAACGCCTGTCAACGATTTTATTTCGTGGGACGATATAGCTGAGAAAATAGACCCTGTCATTACGCATAATATTTCAAAAGGTAGGCGTTCAATTCGTTACGCTGTCTGGCGGATCAACCTAAAGGTTAAGGAGAAATGTGGGAAGCCCTTATTTGCCTTAAAAGACAAGTCATTTTATAGGGTTGCTTAGAGCAACCTGAATCTGTAACCGGTAGCAACATTAGCACCGCGCACACTGGGTACTGTTCGTACCCAGTTTTTATGTTGCCACCACAAGCACTACAAGAATTCAAACAAATATACCGAAAAGTATTTGGCGAAGAACTGAACGACGCGGAAGCAGAGCGCCGAGCGAATCGTTTACTCAACCTGTATGGGGTGATTTTTGAACACATGACCTCAATACCTAACGAGAAAGTGAAAGAACATGAACTACGAACCGCTTCTTAGTGAGATTCAGTTTGTACCGCTCAAACCGCGAGACGGACTCGTAGGATTCGTTTCGTTCGTGCTCGACGGTCGCTACTATGTCGGCTCTATCGCCGTCTACACTCGCCTTAACGGTATCGGATACCGGCTTGTGTATCCGGCAAAGAAAGTCGGCGAACGTAATTTCAATACCTTTAACCCGATTGATCCTTCTGTCGGACAAAGCATAGAAGAAAAAGTGTCTGCAAAAGTGTACGGGATTTTGAACGGAAAACTTGACGACCATCATGGCTAATTATCAGGACGGCTTCATTGTAAGAGATCAGAAAAAACGTACTCGCTTGTATATTGATAACGAGTTTCTTGAGAAGGGTTATGCGGCTATGTCTCATAATGCTTCCCTGATGTACGTCTGCCTAACAAAATATGCGAACGCCGAGAAGCAGACCTGTTACCCGGGATATGAACTCGTAATGAAAGAGACGGGCATTAAGAACCGCAATACTCTCGCACAAACGATTAACGTTTTGGAGTATTTAAGATTGATAGGAGTGAAGCGGGGGTGGAGGGGTAGGTCGAATAGATATTACTTGCTCCATCACTCCCAATGGCGTGCGCTGACCAGTATCACCAGTGATACTGCCCGAGCAGTATCAAAAATGGGTACGAAGGAGTATCAAACGAGACGAAAAGGGAGTATCACCAGTAATACTCGAAATCAACGTATTAATTCAGATAAAGAAATCAGGAAGGAAGATGTGGATAAACTCAAAGAAGGAAGAGATGCATTGGTCGCTAAACTCAAGATTCCGCGTGAGTACCGAACTGATGAAAGATTATGAATTGTAGTATAATGACCGCTATCTATAGTATGCAGTACCTAAACGAAATATGACTGAAAATATAAGCCCCATTAAATATATCTTGTATGCTCGCAAATCAAGCGAACAGGAAGACCGACAAGTGCTCTCGATTGATTCACAGATTGACGAACTAAAAGCGCAAGCGGAGCACAACGATTTTTTGATAGCCGAAGTACGAGGCGAGGCGCATTCTGCAAAGTCGCCGGGACGCCCGATATTTAATCTGTTGATGGACGATATTGAAGCGGGCAAAGTGAACGGTATTGTCGTGTGGAATGCTGACCGTCTTTCGCGCAACTCGATGGATACAGGACGACTCATTTATCTTTTTGATCTCGGGAAGCTCCGAGAAATAATCACGCCGAGCCAGACTTTTCGTAATACACCAAACGATAAGTTCCTGCTAAATCTCCTGTGTAGCCAAGCGAAGCTTGAGAACGATAATAAGGGCATTAACGTAAAGCGCGGGCTTAAAGCGAAGGTGGAGCGCGGTATTTATCCTGCACCGGCGCCGCTCGGCTATCTCAATGACCGCTATGCCGAGCGCGGCAATAAAACTATCGTCAAAGACCCAGAGCGCTTTGAGGCCGTGCGTAAGATGTTCGACCTCATGCTCGAAGGTATCTACACTCCGGCTCAAGTACGCGTTATAGCGACCGAGAAATGGGGCTTTAAGGGGCAACACGGCAAGAAGCTCCCCAAGAGCGCCATATATAACCTATTCACTCGCCCGTTCTACTACGGCACATTCGAATATCCAGTCGGTAGCGGAAACTGGTACAAGGGCACGCACGAGCCGATGATAACCGAGACGGAATACGACCGGATACAAATGACCCTTGGGCGCGAGGGCAAGCCGCGCCCTAAGACGCATCAGTTTGCTTTCACTGGAATGATGCGTTGTGGCGAGTGCGGGCTGATGATAACGGCCGAGGAGAAAACGAAATATCAGCAGAACGGCAACACGCACCACTACGTTTATTATCGGTGCACCAAGAAGAAGGAGTTAATGTGTACGCAAAGATACATTGAAGAAAAGAAGCTGAATAAACAAATCCTCGCGGAGACAGAGAAATTAGAGATACCGCCAGAATTCCACGAATGGGCGGTCAAGTGGTATCGCGTGCAGAATCAAAAAGATTCCGCGTTTGCGTCCCGCATAAATGACAATCTTCATAGCGAACGCAAAGCGTGTCTCAATAAAATAGACTCGCTGATTGATATGCGTGCGGCACGCGAAATAAGCGCCGAAGATTTACAACGTCGCAAAGGTGAACTACTGAAAGAGAAACTTCGCATTGATGAACTTATTACTGACGCCGGTGATACCGCAGAGAAGCGTCTTGAACGCGCTATCGAGTACTTTGACTTTGCACGCGATGCGCGTGCGACCTTCAAGGAGGGAGATCTTGAGAAGCGGAAGAAGGTATTGAATAACCTTGGCTCGAACCTCACGCTCAAAGACAGGAAGATAAGCATTTCAATAGAGAAACCACTTATCGTACTGCAAAGTGCGGCAAAAGAGGTTAGCGCCATTCACCGGCGGCTCGAACCTCGGAAACACCAGTTAGTCCAAAGGGATTATGAGTCGGTGTACTCTCAAAATCCACGATTGCTGCCAGACTTGGATTCGAACCAAGATACGCAGATCCAGAATCTGCAGTCCTACCATTAGACGATCTGGCAATAACGCGGCGCGAAGCGCCGCGATTGATGCACGATACTTGAAAATTTGGCTTTATTCAACTAAACACAACAGCGCCCCGCGGAGCGGGGCACTGTATCGAACCCTTCCCTGTTATCAGAGACCCTGAACTGCCTGTGCTGACGCGACCGCGTCAGCATCGAGTGCGGCAGAGGTATCTGCAGTCTGATTGAGGTCAGCCGAAATGTCAGCTGTGGTGTCGCCTGCAGTGAGCGGCGCACTCTGTGTTTCTTGGAGGGCCGAGGTCTCTACTCCTGCGGTCTTTGAGGTGCCAAAGACATACCAGAGTGCGAGTGCGACGAGAACAAGAACGCCAACGATGTACCAAGTTTTCATAGTAGTTTCAGTAATGGTTTATTGATTTGATGTCGCCGAAGTGCTTTTCTCATCGACTCCGGGGACCTTCCCGAGCGCCGTAAGAGCGTCCTGTATCGCTTTACGCGCAACCGTCATCGGACCATCGCGTAGTGCGAAGAGGTCCTTAAACAAGGTCGAATGGAGAGTCTGGAATGAGAGTTTGAGCGCCTTTGTCAATTCTTCTTGACCTTGCGGTGTAGAAGACGTTGCAGCTGTTGTCGGGAGAGTCGACGCATCAGGTATATACACCTTTGCCGCCTGTGCCGCCACAGAAGCTTGGGTCGTTATAACAACGTCCTTGGCGGCTTGAATAGCCGCATTCGCTGCCGTTACATCCTTTCCGTTTACAGCCGCGGTAGTAGCTCGACTCTGCATCTTGTTGAGCATCACCGTAAAGCGGTCAAGCTTCTTGGCAAACTCGTCGGTCCAAGTTTTATTGAGGTTTTCGAATCGCTCGGCAAGTTTTTGCATCATCTCCTGCCGCTTCTTATCTTGAACACTTTTCATACGCTCTTTCGCTTTCTCACGTTCTTGCTTCACTCGCTCCTTCGCTTCCTCGCGAACACTCTCAATACGTTCCTTTGCTGTTTGTCTGATTTCTTTTATATCTGCTCGAGTCGTGGTCGCAATCGCTTTGCGCGCGTCAGCCGCCGATTCTTTCGCGGCCTTCACGCGTTCTTTCGCCTCTCGCACCGCCTTCTCGATTTCTGCTTTCTTCGCTGCGACTTCCGCTTTTACCCGCTCTCGCGCCGCTTTCTCGGTTTCAGCTTTTACTGTAGCGGGCGCCGGACTTCCGACGGTCGTTTCAACGTTCGGTACTGCGTTTGTCGACCCCTCCTCGGCGAATGCGACGCTTACTGAAAGTAGAAGCGATGCAGCGATACTCACTGCTCCCATTGTTTTTATTGTACTCATACCAAAAATGATGATAATAAATTGTGTTAATTGCCGGTCTGTACGGTCGGATACTAGTATACACCCCCACGCTCCCCCTTTATTTCCTTCTCTTGTGGGTGGCGGCGCGGAGGAATTCGGTAAAAAGTGGGTGCGGAGAGAGCGGACGCGCTTGGAGCTCGGGGTGGAATTGTGTGCCGAGCATAAAGGGGTGCACCGTGCGCGGGAGCTCGGCAATCTCCATCAAAACACCGTCGGGGCTGGTGCCCGAGAAGACAAGTCCCGCCTCTTCGAGCGGCTTCACGTATTTTGAATTGATTTCATAGCGGTGGCGATGACGCTCTTCTACCAATTCTTTTTTATACGCCGCGCGTGCGAGGGTCCCCTTCTTGAGGTACGCCGGGTAGGAGCCGAGGCGCATCGTACCGCCGTATTTATTGTCAACAAGATGTTTCTTCTGCTCGAGCATGACGTCCACCACTGGGTCTTGAGAGTTTTTCTGTATCTCGGTTGTGTGCGCGTTTTTCAATTTCAACACATTGCGCGCATACTCGATAACCATAAGTTGCATACCGTAGCAGAGCCCAAAATAAGGGATTTTATGCTCGCGAGCAAACTGTATTGCCTTAATCTTCCCCTCGATGCCACTCTCGCCGAACCCGCCTGGCACAATGATGCCTTGATATTTGCGCAATTCCCCAACCGCTTTCGAGCCGCCTTTCTCGAGGTCCTTTGAATTCACCCAGGTGATTTTCGCGCGGCGATTCAATTTTGCTGCAGAAAATTTGATGGCCTCAATGACCGAGAGATAGGCATCAGCGAGCACGAAATTGCCCGTATCAAAATATTTCCCGACGATAGCAATATGCACTTCCGGTACCTTCGTATTCGCCACGGCAGTCGCAAATTTCTTCCATACGGCAAGCGACGCCTTACGCTTCTCGGGTAAGTTAAGCGCGTCAATGAGCTGGTCGCCGAGTTTGTCTTTCTCAAAATTGAGCGGCGCTTCATAGATACTCGAGATATCCGGCGCAGAAATAACATGTTCTTTGCGAATATTGCACCAAACGGCGAGATGCTCCTTCCGCTTTTCATCAAGCGGATGGGTGGAGCGCGCGATAAGAAAGTCCGCCTGTACGCCGTGACTATTTAAGTCGCGCACTGCTGTCTGCGTTGGCTTGGTCTTCATCTCACCAATCGTTCCCGGAACTGGAAGATACGACACCATGATGAAAAGTACATCCTCTGGATGCCGCATCTTCATCACGCGTGCCGCCTCGATGAAGAGCGCGTTCTGAAAATCGCCTACAGTACCGCCGATTTCGATAACCGAAATGCGACTGCCGTTATGGTCGGCCGCGGCTTCCATACGCGCGATAATCTCGTCGCGCACATGCGGTATTGCCTCGACAAATTTCCCGTGATAGCCGAGCGCACGCTCGCGATTGATAACGCTCTGATACACCATGCCACTTGTCATATAGTCTTCATTCGTCAGGTCGCGTCCGAGGAAGCGCTCGTAGTTGCCCATATCCTGGTCGGTCTCGAGTCCGCTCCGGAGCACAAATACCTCGCCGTGTTCGGTCGGATTCATCGTACCCGCGTCGACATTCAAATAAGGGTCAACTTTTACCAAATTGACCGGATACCCTTTCTGCTGGAGTAAGAGACCAATGGAGCTTGTTACCACGCCTTTCCCAACGCCGCTCATCACCCCGCCGAGGACGAATATATATTTATGACCTTCTCTTGCCATACCAAATTAGATCTTTAGATACTTACGAATAGCGAACACTGACGCAATCGCTCCGAGCAGAATGCCTGACCCAATCAATATGAAAAAGACATTCGCGAAGTTGTCTGCATAATAGGTCGCGACATTGAATCCGCCGAACCAGTCAGCAGTTTTCGTCCCTGCGTACCACGTCGCCGGCCACAAGAGGAGGAGGACGAGCAGTGCGGCGATAATACCCGTGATAACTCCGGTGATAATAAATGGTCCTTGGATATAGGCATTACTCGCACCCACAAGTCGCATCACCGCTATCTCATCCTTCGAGGTGTATATCGCAAGTCGCACCGTTGCAAAGGCGATAAGGATAGATGCGAGCGCGAAGAGGATAACCACGGCAAATCCTATTTCCCGTGTTGCCTTAATCGCGAGCGTGAGGCGGTCGATGACATCTTTATTCTGTGCGTAGTTCACCCGGTCGACAATAGAGGTCCCTCCCACAGAAAGTGCAGGCGACGCTTCGAGGAAGCTCACGATGCTCTCATAATCAGAGGGGTTCTTCGCTCGTATCTCAAGCGAGGCATCGAGCGGATTCCCGCCAAGTTCATTTAACGCTTGGAGTGTGAGTTGGTCGTTCGCGTGTCGCGTGCGGAACGCCGCGAGCGCATCGCTCGCAGAGGTGTAGTTCACGCTTGCGACCTGCGGCAACTTCTGTAACTGGTCTCGCACGGCGAAGATGTCTCCTTCGCTTGCGGTGGTGACAAAGTAGACGGACACATCTACTTTTTCACTGATGATTGTCAGTGTGTAGGTAAGAAGTGCTGAGAGGAAAATGAGCGAGCCGATGATGGCGAGCGTCACGGTCATAATAAGTACCGTCGCTGCAGAGACGGCGCCGCCGCGGGCAAAATTTTTCCCACCGCTTGCGAGCACCCGTTTTATCACCATCCAAGTCATACCTACAGTATATACTTTCCTTTCGCATCGTCGCGGACCATGCGCCCGCGATCAATGGTGACCACCCTTTTCCCGATAGCGTCGACCACGCCCTTGTTGTGGGTCGTTATGATGATAGTTGTACCAAGCTCGTTTATCTTCTTCAGTATTTCGACTATCTCATACGTGTTGATAGGGTCGAGGTTGCCGGTCGGCTCGTCGGCGACAATAAGGTCTGGCTGGTTGATTATCGCGCGACCGATGGCGATGCGCTGTTTCTCGCCACCAGAGAGCTGGTCGGGGAAATGCTTCGCTTTATCGGCGAGATTGACCAATTCGAGAATGTAGGGGACATCACTTCTGATCTCGTCATCCGAACGCCCTGCTGCCTCCATCGCGAAGGCGATGTTTTCATAAGCGGTCTTGTTGGGGATAAGACGGAAGTCCTGGAACACCATCCCAATCTTGCGGCGGTAGTGGTGGAGTGCCGAGCTCGGCAGGTCGTTCACGTCGATTGACTCGAAAAAGACGTTGCCGGCGGTGGGACGCTCTTCTGCGAGGAGGAGTTTCAGGAGGGTGGTCTTCCCTGCGCCAGAGTGGCCGACGATGGAAACGAATTCTTTTGGGGCGACGGAGAGGGTGATGTCCTCGAGCGCTGGCCCGTTCCCGTCATATCGTTTCGTCACCTTGTCGAAATAGATCATTGTCGCCTCTTATTGTACCGCACTCGCTTCCTCCCCGTCCAGAAAACCCCGAATCTCGCCTAAGCGAGGTGGGGATAAGGATAGAAAATCAGCTACCATACAGTTCATGATGGGTCCCGATGTTTATGAGACGTACTGTCGATGCGTTAATTTCTTCATACAGCACTGAAATATCTCCCGTTACTGAAAAGCTACGATAACCGATTAGTTTGCCCTGAAGTGCATGATCACGTAGGAGTGGGTGACGACGATCTTCAGCGAAGATATCCTGGCGCTCGAAAAAGTGTTGTCGTAGAGTATTCGGAAGACGCTTGAAATTCTTGTCGAACTTGCGTGAGTGGAGAAACTCCATCCGTCTATATTACCGCATTAGGTTTCGTAGATGTTGCTGCGATTCTGTAAGTGTAAACGGACCGGAGACGTTTTTACCTTTATCAGCATCGGCACTTATTTTCTTGATGCGCGCGATTGCTTTCGCAGTTGCGCGAAGTTCAGGATGTGACAGTTCAATTTCGCCCTCAACGTATGCTTGTGTCGCGGCATTCAGAAAGCTGGTAAGCGTGATGCGGTCGTGCTTCGCACGTTTAGTGGCCGCGTTTTTCACTGCGGTCGGAATATTAAATATGACTTTGGTGGTGTTCATATATACATAGTATATACGACCTTTCTGAACGCGCAAGGAGTTTATTCCTTTTTATCTGCAACAACATCAATGAAGTCATCTAAGTCGCTCCCGAGGTGGGGATAAAGAGAACCGCACGCCGTGAAGCGTGCGGGGAGCCCATTCCTGCAAGTCACGCACGAAGGGCAATCAAGTGTTTGGTCCAGACTTCTTTCAATGTGGCCATCACTTCAGCGAGGTCGTTATCCTGTTTGTACAGACCCCGTACGATAGGCCCACTACCGTAGACGAAATACAGCGTGCCCGGGAAGTAGATTTTCTTCCCATCCCACCGTTCTGGAGTAGGATGGCGCCTTCCGAGCAAACTATCGAGTACGTTTGCGTTCAAGACGGGGAGGTTTTGAATTTTCCCCATGACATCGCTCACGACGAACGCTTCACCTCCGTCCCGGTCCGAAGGAAGCAACAGCGCATCCCCTTGTCTCTCGCTGTCCCAGAACAATCGACCGCTTCTTTTGTGCTCCGTCACTCCGTGACCGTCCGGAACGACCGGGATAGCATCGCAATCGATATAGTTCTTTTCAAGAAGCGCCGCCATTTCTGCACTACTGTTGTAAAGGTCTCTTTTGAACATTGCGGCGAGTGCACAGCTCAAGCGAGGTAGATCCTTGGCATACCCGGCTGCTTGTCGCGCCGTGACGATTCCTTGACTCTGAAGCATTTTCAAGGCATTGGGCAATGCGCGAACGATATTGCCGCCGACTTCACCAACTTGATCTTCCGGCTGGACATTCCTCGGTCTGTAACCCATTTCGTTCTCCTCGTGGACGCAACAGCAATCGTTGCATGCCATTGGGCTCCTTCACGTATGTGCAAAGGTTTGCCGTAGCACTTCCATCGATACGGTACGCCTGTTATTTGTTCATGTCAACAAAAAATGGAGTCTCTATTCTTCTTTGTCTACAACGGCGTCTATGAACCCATCGAGGTCGCCCTCGAGGACCCGCTCGGGCTGGGATGATTCATACTCGGTGCGGTGGTCCTTGACCATCTTGTATGGGTGGAGGACATAGGAGCGAATCTGGCTCCCCCATTCGTTCGCGGTGGTCGCCGCTATTGACCGACCCTTCGCCACCGCCTGGCGCTCTGCTTCTTCTTTTGCAAATATCTTCGCCTTCAGAAGCTCCATTGCTTTCTCGCGGTTCGCGAGCTGACTGCGCTCACTCGAGATGTGTACCGAAAGATTGGTGGGCTTGTGGAGAATACGCACCGCGGTCTCGCGTTTGTTCACGTTCTGCCCGCCCGCGCCTCCGGCGCGGGCAAACTGTATCTCGATATCGTCCGGCTTCAGTTCCACTTTGTCGGCAGCAACGAGTGTCGGCAGCACTTCCACCAGTGCGAAGCTGGTTTGCCGCTTTGCGTTCGCATTAAAGGGCGACTGCCGCACGAGGCGGTGCACCCCCGCCTCGTGTCGCAGTCGCCCGTACGCGCCCTTGCCAGAAATTTCTAGCATCACATTGCGATATCCGCCGTGGTCGTTCTCGTTGCTGTGGAGCTCACGCACGCGCCACCCCTTCTTAAGCGCATACCCTTCATACATCCGCCGGAGCATCCGGGCGAAGTCTTCAGCATCGTCCCCGCCCGCGCCCGCGAGTATCGCGAGTGTCGCATTCCCCAGGTCGTGCGGGTCGCCCGAAGCGCCTTCTTTGAGAGCTTGATATTCCTGAACGAGTTTCTGCGCCGCGTCCTTATCCGCCCAGAAATCGGGCGACCCCATCATCACTTCGAGTTGTGCCAGTCGCGTTT
>JBBUDY010000042.1:0-3283 GCA_038057055.1 Patescibacteria group bacterium
TGTTGTAGAGATAGCTGGTACAAAGAAGGTTACAAGCGTAAAGCTAAAGAGCAAAAAGAAGATTTTCTGTGACCTTGTAATTAATGCCGTCGGTGTAAAACCGAATTTGGATGTCATTAAAGGCACCGGCATTGATGCAAAGCAGGGCATAATTGTTGACAATAAGATGCAGACAAGCATGGCAAACATCTATGCTGCTGGAGATGTTGTTCAGGCAGATGATATGCTCTCTGGCGAGAAGCGTGTTAATGCCATCTGGCCCCTTGCATATAAACAGGGCAAGATTGCAGGCGCAAACATGGCAGGCGGCAATAAGGTATATGAAGGCGGCTTTGCTCAGAACTCTTTAAACGTGCTTGGCTTATCTACCATTTCAATGGGCATTGTTGACCCGCCATCCAAAAACGGCTACGAGGTTATCACAGGCAGGGGCAAAGGAAAATATTCCTACAAAAAATTCGTATTTGATAAGGACACAATAGTTGGCGGCATATTTGTTGAAGACATTGACCGCTCAGGCATAATCACAGGCCTTGTAAAAGAGCGGTATAAGGTAAAAGACAATAAAGAGCAGTTCCTTTCTGAGAAATTCGGTTTAATAAACTTAGACAGGAGCTGGCGGGACTCTAAGCTGGCAAAGCCTGTGTAGGGAAGCGCTTTGATTGATGAAAAGATTAATAGACATAGTGTTTCTTATTTAAAAGGCAAAATGCGGACTCTGGACCTGCCTTCGTCTACTGAGATAATCGCGCCACTTTCAAGCACTGATTCATACTTTCGTAATATCTGCACCATTCTATGTCCTAAACTCTGTGGCATAATGTCCTGCGTGCGAATCTGAATCACACTCGGCCCTTCTGCATTAGTTGCTGCCAGAAGCGTTCCAAAATCCAAATCATGTGTAAAGACTACATAGCCATTAACACGCGCCCACTCCATAATGACCTTATCCGTTGCTTTGTGATCACCAACGGTTGACCAATGCAATGCCTGCCATCCTTGCTGATGGAATGTATTAACCCATCTTGGTGATAGGTTCATGTCAATCCGCAGTTTCATGAGGTAGTAAGTGGAACTTCAATTTCTTCAGCCCGCCACGCAGCATATGCAAGCGCCTCACGAATGTCTTCTTCTTCAAGATATGGATATGCCTTGAGAATATCCGCAGTTGAATACCCTTCAGCAACCAGCCCCACAATAGTTCCAACAGTAACGCGTAACCCACGAATACAGGGTTTGCCGCCCATTACATTCGGATCAAAGGTAATTCGCTTTATCTTTCGCACGACTCAATCTCCTATTCTTTACTTCATCTAATAATATTCTATATCTGATACTAAGAGGTGTCAAGCCGTTTTACGGAAAAATCCTTAAAAGCCCCTTTTTTAATCTATATACCTCGAAAACCAGCCATAGACATTATCAATGGCTGTGGTTGTTATGCAGGATTATCTATTCCTTCTTGTGCAATTTTTAGATCAGATCCTTGTTCCTCCAGTATAGATTATGGCAGTAAAGCTTCTATGCCTTTTTTCAAGAGAAATAGGGGAATGCCCTGATTATTTCCATTATTTTCTAAAGACCGAAAGCTTGTGGCGCTCCTCAATCGCATCAATCATAAATGTAACGAATGAAGATTTGAACTTCCCATTTAGTGGGCAGTGAGTTTTCAGGATTATTCGCGTCCTGTGCTTGACTCGCCGTATCTGCCTGTTAAACCGCCTTCGCAGAGTCATCTTGGAGAAGAAGCTCGCCTGCGTCGCCATTGACGGCAAAAAACAGCACGGTGATTAACGCGATCATTAATTTCTTCACGATGCCTCCGAGGGGCGCATCTCATTTCGGGTCAGCGGTCCGCCATTTTGCGATGCCCGCGAAAATCAGTGCGAGTACGAAGGCCATGAGCGACACGAGGAGCGACGCGGCCGCGGGTGACATCTGCGCGGCAAGATACTGGTACATACCCGCCAGGAAAAAGCCCGCTGCGGCCAGGACCAGGAGGAAGGCAACTCCGACAAATGCAAGCGCCCATCCCACTTTCATCACCGCTCTTTTCAGTATTCTCCCTTCTGCTTCCAGCAAATGCAGAAAGGCCGTCGCGATATCAAGGAGCGTCGTTAGTATCTTCATTGTTTGTCCCCCCGGTACCACAGTTTAGCGATTATATAGCCGAGGCCGAATGCGGCCATAATACTCACCAGCGGGTGCTGTTCTACTTCAGCCGCAAGGTCCCTGACAACTTTTTCATCCTGTATCCTCAATGAGTCTAACTTGTGCAATAGGTCAGTCCATACACCATGGCCTTTTTCGCCATGGGTGGGGCCTTCCTGTTGGGCCGCTGCATGCGACTGTTCGGCATGCATCCCTGCGGATTTCTTCATGTCATCAGCGAGCCCTGCAATCTCCTCGCGCAGGTTCTCGATCTCAGCCTTCAGTGCATCCAGTTCTTTATCATCTGTTGTTTTTTCCGTCATATTCGTTTCTCCTTATGAGCATTTTCCGTAACTACTCAGGCAAGACCTGATAATAAAAACTATTTTTACCATTTTCTTCTCTATAGAATCTTCTCAATATTTGTTAAGGTCTCAGGATCGGTTCCTTTTTTCGACACTGGTGGAATACTTTCAGCAGGCGCCTCAGGCCCGAGCAATACCGCGATCCATTGCGTGCCTTTATTGTTCTCGCATGCAAACTTCAGGGTCATGGTTAACGGTATGCACAAAACCATGCCGACCGGACCAAGCAGGCTTCCCCAAAAAATCAACGAGAGAAAGACAACCAGCGTGGACAGGCCAAGCCTCCGCCCCATGAGCCTCGTTTGAATCACATTGTCCAGTATGAAGTTAACGGCCATGTATCCTGCTGTTGCCATCACGGCGCTGCCAATCCCTAATTGGATAAGGGCAAGAAGAACCGCGGGAATGGCGGCAATTGTGGAGCCGACATTCGGCACATAGTTGAGCAGAAAGGCCAGGAAACCCCAGAGAACGGGAAAATCCACGCCGAGGATGGACAGCCATGTCCCTATCAGGATCCCCGTGGCCAGACTGATGAGCGTCTTGATGACCATATAGCGTTCAATATCACCTACGAACCTCGTGAACTGGGGAAATGTCTGCTGAGAATCACCGAGAACAGCGCGGAGCTTGACAGGAAAGCTTGAGGCCTCTAACAGGATGAAGGCTACGGTGAGCAAAATCAGGACAATGTTCGAAAGAGCCGAGCCCAACCCCACGAGCAAGCTGGCGGTCAGGCTCATCACCGCTACTGGATTGATATATCC
>JBBUDY010000043.1:0-4457 GCA_038057055.1 Patescibacteria group bacterium
ACTTCTTCGATGTGATGTTGCCACTGCTGGAAAAAAGAATGGAAGAGCGTCACTCGGGGGTGTGAGTAGTTACGTCGGATTATACCACAAGGTTCAAGATTTTTCCTGCCACGTACACGACTCTATTGGGCTCTTTTCCGCCAAGAGCTACCGACACTGTCGGGAGCGTGCGCGCGGCAGTTGTCGCATCCGCTTCAGAAATATTGGTGGCGAGAGTAATCACTCCGCGACGCTTACCATTGACCTGCACAACCACCTCCACTTCCTGTGCCGCAGTGACAACGTATTCTGCCGGCCATGATTGCTTATGTACACTTCCCTCTCCCCCAAGCTTTTCCCACAGATGTTCGGCGAGATGTGGCACAAACGGCGCGAGCATGATGACAAGATATTGGAGCACTGTTTTCGGTACAGTCGTTGAAACTTCGAGTTCATTCACTAAAATCATAAGCGCAGAAACACTAGTATTGAATTTGAATCGGTCGCCATCCTGCGCAACTTTCACACTCGCACGCGCAATCATTTGTTGCATCCTCTCCGGCACCGTGTGTACAGGCGAGACTACTGCATGCTTTTCGACAAGGCGAGTAATGCGCTCGAGGAATTTACGCATCGAGGCAACGCCATCGAGATTCCACGGATAGCTTCCAGGCTCGTTGTAAGGACCGATGAAGGCAAGGTAGATACGCACCGCATCCGCACCATACTTCTGTACGAATTCATCGGGATTGATGACATTCCCTTTCGATTTGCTCATTTTCTGTCCATCGGGACCGAGGATGAGTCCTCGATTGAAACGCTCCATAAACGGCTCATCCACTGGCACGAGTGCAAGGTCGTACAGCACTTTGGTAAAAAACCGCGCATAGAGCAGGTGCATCGTGGTGTGCTCGCTTCCACCCGAGTACCGATTGATGGGGAGCCATGACTTCATGAGCGCCGCGTCGGAAAAATCGTGCGCGTCTTTGTGGTCAAGATAGCGGAGGAAATACCAAGAAGAATCCACAAAGGTATCAAGGGTATCATACTCGGGTGTCCACCCCTCGCCGAATATCTTCGTCACACGTTCTTTTAGCTCTTTTGACGATGCAAGTGGTGCCTTCCCGGTCGGTTTGAAGTCAACATCGGTCGGCAAAAGCCACGGCAGATGTTCGGATGGAATGGCGTGCGGCTTCCCTTCTCTGTCATACACAATCGGTATCGGGCAACCCCAATATCTTTGCCTGCTCACGAGCCAATCACGAATGCGGTATTGAGTCGTCTTTTCACCCCCCGCATACTTCACCATGTCCCACTTCACCTCTTCGCTATTTTTCCCGGTGAACTCACCTGAGTTGATTAAAATACCTGGGTTAAGAATGGGCGCGGAGGCAAACGATGGACTATGGGCAAACAGATTCTGTCTTTCCTCCTCAGAAAGCTCATCAATGGAGATTCTTCTTCCGTCAGCTGTATAAACTATCCAGTTCGTAGGCTTAATCACTGATCTGATTGGGAGTCCAAATTTCTTAGCAAATTCGTGATCGCGTTCGTCGTGGGCAGGGACGGCCATCACGGCACCCGTACCATAAGAAGCGAGCACGTAGTCAGCGATGTACACGGGTATTTCTTCTTTAGTTGCCGGATTAATCGCCGTCACACCTTCCAGCTTCACTCCTGTCTTTTCTTTATTCTCGTTCCTCTCCCGCTCGGTCTTCTTTGATGTTGCCTTAATGTATGCGTCCACTTCTTTTTGATTTTTGAGTGCTTGCCCTGCGAAGCCTTGGCGAAGCAGGGCGTGCTCTGGCGCGAGCACCACATACGTCGCACCGAAAATAGTGTCCGGTCGCGTTGTGAACACCTCGATGGATCCCAAGGTTCGACCTTGAGAATCGGGCTTAAGGTCGAACCTTAACTTTGCGCCCTCGCTCTCGCCTATCCACGCGCGCTGTGCTTCTTTAATCTCTTCGCGCCACGGGAGTGTCTCGAGACCGGCAATCAACCGCTTCGCATAATCAGTAATCTTGAGAAACCATTGTGTGAGTCGCTTCTCCTCTACCGGCGTGCCGCAACGCTCACAGCACCCCTCTTGTACTTGCTCGTTTGCAAGTACCGTCTGGTCCTTTGGGCACCATTTGACCGATGCTTCACGGTGCTCGGCAAGCCCGTGTTCAAAGATTTTTGTGAAGAGCCACTGCGTCCATTGGTAGTAGCTTGGATCGCAGGTGACAATCTCTTTGCTCCAGTCAAACGAGGCACCCATTGAGACGAGCTGCTCGCGCATGCGCGCCATATTTGCGTACGTCCATTCTTTCGGGTCAATACCATTCTTGATTGCTGCATTCTCTGCGGGTAATCCGAATGCGTCAAAGCCAATTGGATAGAGCACATTCTTTCCGCACGCGCGGAGCATACGCGCATAGATATCGGTGACCGCAAAGGCGTACCAGTGTCCGATGTGCAGATCGCCCGAAGGGTACGGGAACTCCGTCAGAAGATAGTATTTTTCTTTCGATTCATCTCTGAGGTCGGTAGAGTACAAATCGAGACCTGCCCATTTCTCCCGGGCTTTTTTCTCGATATCTCTGTGGTCGTATGCCATTGCGTTACAAGGTTCAACCTTGGAATTCAGGATTTAAGGTTGAACCTTGTTCAGTGGTGGGTAGAAGCTCGGATCAATAGTCCGTTCGAAACACACTTCACCTGCACTGTGTTGCCAATTGTCTTGTGGCGGCATACCCTTAACGCCCGCCGGAATAGGTCTCGTTGGTTCTGAATACGCGAATTCTGGGTACGTGTTTTGATTTCCACGGCTCTGCGTATTGAACTCTGCACAGAGTCTGAACGAGAGAGCTCCTGTTGCTTCATAGACGTATGGCGCTCCTGTTTGCGCATCTACGGGTACCGGACCATAGTTGAGTGAATTGTTGAGGTCGGTAATTGCAACCGGCAATTTCTGCTTTGCCTGCCAGAAATATACAACCTGTGATTGGATATTCTGCAAGTCGCTCACCTTCTGTGCGTCAAAGCGCGCGAGACGCGCTTGCGCTGGTGTACCCACAATGAAGAACCCAGATACGATAGTCACGATCGCAAGAACCGCAGCGCCGATGCGTACCATATTTCTTCGCGCCGGGAACATATCCCAATACCCTTTCAAGTCAGCGATGAAGTGCATAAAGACTCCTCCTGCGACAAGGAAGACGATGAGTACCTTGAGCAAGAATGCGACTGTCAGACTCTCGCCGTTGAGGAACGTGGTGAGGAGCATGATGAGGTCTACTGCCATCGCGATACCTGCGACAAAGAGAGTGAGTATGAGTGCCCAGCGACGTACCCAAATTTCTTTCCGTGAAGAATCACGAGAAATGTCTCCATGAATAAACTTCATGAGGAGAAGATAAATCGGGAACAGTACGATGATAGATGCCATCTCGTAGCTGATGCCGCTCTGATACGGGTCGGCCGGATAATAACTAAGTGCGTTCGGGAATGAGTAGTTAATGTAATCGAATGTGAGGAGGATAAATGCAATGACGCTCCAATAAAAGGTGACCATCGCCCCCGCCCACAAGAAGAAGTCCTTCGCCGTTATTTTTGGTTTGTCCATAGGAGCGCATTATACCACTATATAAAAAGTAAGTCCCCGCACGTCGCGCGGAGACCGGAAAGAAACATGGAACGGAATGTTAGTTGGATGCGGAGGCAGGTGCTGGCTGAAGCATATCGTCCAGGCGCCAGAGCACCTTATTGAACCACTCCCGTATCTTGCTTTTGCTCGGTGGCCGGGGAATACAGGCCGCGATGTATACCCAGATGATATAACTTATATATCCGCAAGACATCAGCAAAGCGTCTCTGCCAAGAGTCCATAACGACATCCCTATCAGGGAGGCGAAAATACAAGCTATGGTGAGACGCACGGTCGCAGCGTGAAGTGCGGAAAGATGAATTTTAGCGCTCGCCAAAAATTCACTCTCTTCTTCCCCTATTCGTCGAGTGGCATACCATATAAGGAGTGTATAGGGCAAAACTACCACAACAAGACGAACGTCAGATGAGAAAAAGAAATCCCCCCAGAAAAATACCGCGGATGCTATTATCACCGATTTCTCGAATGTGAACTTCGTGAGCCCGGTGAGTCGTTGAGCCTTGTCGCAGAACTTCTGCGCGGCACCCAACAGGATGCCGTCCAACCATGCGAACGGATTTAACATTGTCGTGCCCTCCTTGGGTGTTCCAACTACATAAGGGAAAATCCCCAATCTCAATGTGCTCTGATTAGTAGTATACGGATGTTTGCTAATTCGTCAAACTAGCCGTGCAGGAAGACTATGACGTCGCCATCTTGAACGATGTATTCTTTGCCTTCCGTGCGGACGAGGCCGCGCTCACGCGCGGCGGCGTAGGAGCCGGCGTCGAGGAGTGTCTGCCACTCGATTACTTCAGCGCGGATAAATTTGGTCAAAAAGTCGTTA
>JBBUDY010000044.1:0-5948 GCA_038057055.1 Patescibacteria group bacterium
CGCAGGGGAATGGGGAGGTGGATATGACGGGTCCCGTGATGACGCTTCTCGGCGACAATCCACTTCACCTCTCGGTCGGCGGGACATTCACCGAGCCAGGAGTGACGGTTGTCGATAACGTCGATGGCGCGATAAGCCAAGCTTCCCTCACTACGTTTGTGAACGGCATAGAGGGAGTAGCGGCAGAAGGGACTATCGATACCTCGAGCGAGACGACCTATATCATCACCTACAAGGCGACTGACCGTGCGGGCAACTTCTCGACCGTTACCCGCGCAGTTCTCGTGGGTGGCGGCTCCATCGTCGGTGCCAGCACCAGTGACTTGGAGGTCTCGCCGCCAAGTGAATCTGCAAGTTCAACTCCGGCGACTCTTGATTCAACCCCGACGTCAGAAGTCGGGGCTCCGACCGAAAGCGTCGGAGCAGACACGGTGGCTCCCGTCATTTCGCTCCTCGGTAATGCAGCGATGGAGGTGACGGTGGGGGGCATCTTCCTCGATCCGGGTGCAATCGCTTCAGACGACGTCGACGGCGACCTTATGCCGAGTATCATCGTGAGTGGGGGAGTCGACACCGCGACCGCGGGCCTCTACACCATCACCTATTCCGTCCTCGACGCGGCAGGGAATGCGGCCACCGTCTCGCGCGTGGTGACGGTTGCGGCGCCAGTCGCGGCGGCGTCAGACCCTACTTCGCCAGAGGCTACGCAGGGCACAGCGGCCGCCGCGGGGGGAACGCCATAAGTCCTATATGACCCATCCGACCTATCGGACCTATAGTACAAGCGCGGCAGCTGCTGCCGCGCTTGTGTTGCTGCTTTTCGTATCGAATGCATCCACCGCACACGCCGGCGCGGTCACCAAGCCCCAGCCCACCACCCGGACCGTCTTCAAATCCTCTGGCACGTTCAATGTCCCGAGGAACGTCAGCAATGTCGATGTGCTTGTTGTTGCGGGTGGTGGGGGTGGTGCCTCGTTTTCGGGAGCGGGTGGTGGGGCTGGTGGTTTTGTTTACAAACCAAGTTTTAGGGTTACTCCCGGTAGTTCAATTTCTGTCACGGTTGGAGATGGCGGTGTAGGCGCGGGTGCCAACTTAGGTCCGGGCACAAATGGTGCAACATCAACTTTTGCCACAATCAGCGCTTCGGGTGGTGGCGGCGGCGGCGGTTCTAGTGCTGGAGCGAATCAAGCAGGACGAGCGGGAGGGTCGGGCGGTGGCGGCGAAGGCTATGCAGGAGGAGCGGTCGGTGGTGCGGGAAATGTTGTTAGCACTTCTCCCTCACAAGGAAATAATGGAGGGACAGGTTCTGCGGCGGGTAACGGAGCTGGCGGCGGCGGCGGCGGAGCTTCCACTGTAGGAGCAAACGCAACAACGAATACTGGAGGAAATGGAGGAGCGGGAACTGTGAGTACCATTTCTGGCTCTAGTGTTACATATGCGGGTGGTGGTGGCGGAAGTGGTCTCCCTACAGCAGGAACAGGCGGGGCGGGAGGCGGGGCGAATGGCTCTAATTCTGAAAATACCGGAGCCACCGCTCCTGCAGGAACTGCAAACACGGGCGGCGGCGGAGGTGGTGGTTACAATGATGCCGGAGGCACAGGCGGATCCGGAGTCGTCGTCGTCGCATACAACAACCCCGACCCGTATTGGAGAAATGTCGTCCTACTCGCGGGCAACAACAACGGCACCGCGAGCTCCACCACCTTCATCGACCAGTCAACTTCCAGGCATAAACTTTCTGCAAGCGGCAACGCGCAGTGGGACGCTCTCTATGCTCCAACAGGGTTAGGAAGTTCGGTATTGTTCGATGGCAGTGGCGATCTATTATCTGTATCGAATGACACATCTTTGAATCTGACGACCCCGTTTACATTTGAGGCGTGGGTATATATCACTGACTCGACGCATGAAAATGACATTGTAAATAGAACCAACAATAACTCATATTTTGCGCTGGTGATAAATACAACTACACGAAAATTGCAGTCCGTAGTAGGCAACGGTTCGGCGTGGTTTGTGAATCACACATCCGCGAGCGCCATTTCTCTTAACACATGGACGCACATTGCATTTTCTTGGGACGGAACAACATATAGAAGTTTTATTAATGGAACGAAAGATGGCGAAACAACAAGTTCTACTGCCCCGTCAAATCCAGCAACGGCTCTACTCATAGGCAGTTTTACCACCAGATATTACCAAGGAAACATTGCATCAGTGCGTTTAACGAATGGTGTTGCGCGATACACCGCCAACTTCACTCCGCCCACGCTCGGCTTGCCGGTGACCATCTCGTCGAGTAAGGTCGCCGCGGCTTCCACTACGCCGGGCATCATTAACGCAACCGGTGGAACGATTTCCACGGTCGTACAAAATAATGTAACGTACAAGGTACATACCTTTACTTCGAGCGGGACATTTACGGTAACGAAAGGAAGCAGTAAGGTCTGGTATCTAGTTGTCGCGGGTGGCGGCGGTGGGGGCAATAATGCGGCTGGCGGTGGCGGGGCCGGTGGGTATCGTTCAAATGCGGGATACAATTATGCTGTGTCGCCTGGTTTGTACACTGTAACGGTTGGTGGAGGAGGCGCGGCTGATACAAACGGGAGTGATTCAGTTTTCGGAACCATCACATCAACGGGTGGTGGTAGTGGCAAAGGATACAACGGACAGAGTGGCGCTGCCGGTGGTAGTGGCGGCGGCGGGGGAACTGCAAACTCACCGACACCCTTAGGAACTGGAGGCGCAGGAACAGCTGGACAAGGGAACGATGGGGGTATTGGTTTACAGTGGCCCTCATATAACGCTGGTGGTGGTGGAGGCGGCGCTGGTGCTGTGGGCGGAACTGCGGTTGCTGGAGGGACTGGGGGTGCAGGGGGAGCGGGAACTGCATCAACAATATCTGGAACATCAGTTACCTACGCAGGTGGCGGTGGTGGTGGCGGAGTTACCACTGCTGGTGCTGCGGGTTCTGGCGGGGGAGGTCTTGGAGGAGTTGGTGGCAGTGGAGGAAATGGTGTAGATGGTACAGCGAATACTGGTGGTGGAGCGGGCGGCGCAAGTAATGGTGCCACAGGCGGCGCGGGTGGCTCGGGCATCGTGATTATCCGCTATCCGCTTAGTGCTGTAACCCAATCCAACACCTCCCAAAACGCGAAGGTGACGAGCGGGCTCGTCGGGCTCTGGAGCTTCGACGGTCCCGATATAGCGGGCGTGACAGCGTATGACCGAAGCGGAAGCGGAAATAATGGAACCCTCACCAACGGCCCCACCCGCACCGCTGGCAAACTCGGCCAAGGATTAAAGTTTGATGGCGTGGATGATTATGTAAATGTGACCAATGTAAGCGGCGCGCTTGATATCGGTGGAAACTATCTAACAATCTCTTTTTGGTTGAAAGCTGGGGCAACGACGGGATATTACGAAACGCTCATTGCAAAACGTGTCGCGGGAACGGGTACAGCGAATTACCAGACCTATCTGAATACCGTTACACGAGCGTTAGGCTATTATGATGGCACAACGGCAGTGAACACGACATTTGTACCCACAGTCGGCAAGTGGTATCACATTGTCATTACTGTCGATAAGACGGCGACACCAAAAACAACTTTTTATGTTGACGGGACGCAATACTCGACTGGCGCATCCACTATCGGTTCTACAAATGCTGGTCTTCTTTATTTAGGAAATTTTGACAATGCCACCGATGAACCTTTCAACGGCTCCATCGACGATGTGCGGATATACAACAGGGCATTGAGCGCACAGGAGGTGAAATTGTTATATAACAACGGAAGATGATATGAAAAAAGATTTTGACCAGGGGAATAAAAAGACAGTCACCGGAAACGAAGTCGCCACCCTTGCGAGTGGCGACTTCGTGTATGAGGATTCGACCTCTAACAGACGCGGATTTGTCAACCGTAATGGCAGTATAGCAAGGCGAGATTTCATGTCAAGTACCCCAAACAACCTTGTGGATATCTTGAAGCCGGCGGAGGGGATCGAACCCTCAGAAAGCAGGTTGACAAATCTGCGTCTGCGCCAAGCCGCCGGCTGTTTTCACTGTAGCATATGAGAACCTCTACAAGGATCGACGACGTGCGGATATATAACAGAGCGTTAACTGCGAGCGAAGTTAAGTTGTTATATAACTTGGGCCGTTAGAGACACTATTATGTACTACACCTACCTTATCGAAAGCAAAAAAGATAACCGATGGTATACTGGCTGTACTCAAGATTTACGGAAGCGCTTCAACCTGCACAATTCAAATATGGTTGTTGCTACCAAAGGCCGCGGACCCTTTACTTTGATTTATTACGAAGCTTGTGGTGATAAACAAGATGCTTTTGCGAGAGAAAAATATCTAAAATCTGGACCAGGCAAACGGTATCTTAAAAACAGGTTGAAGCGCTTCCTGGCCCCGTTAGAAATCGACCATGTTAAAGCAAATTAAAATGTCCCCTTATATCAATGTCACCATATCTGTAGCCGTCTCTATCCCGCGCAGGATTTCTAACGGGCTGCTGTCTCTAACGGTCCGAGGAAGGTGATATGAAAAAACCTGCTATACTAAAATTAGTTGATCAATTGATGGGGGCGGATGAGAGTATCCACACCGTAACTCTCGTCTGGAGTGTCGCGGCCGTGTCTTCCAACAAAATTGGCAGGTGTGTGAGGAGACATAAACGGCACGCGATTCACCAAGCGGTTTCGTCCGTTGCCCCATCAGTTTGTCAATATAACAAAGGAGATGTTGTGAATCAAAACGAAATCGCCGCGCTTGGAGCAGACGGCGATTTCGCTTGTATCCTCGAGAGTTCGTCCTCGAGCGAGTCAGGATTTGTCATTCCTAGTGCAACTATAGCAAACCAGTCGTTCGTGTCAAGCACCTTAAACAGCTCTGTGGATATCTTGAAGCCGGCAGAGGGGATCGGACCCTCGAGTCAAAGAATGACAAATCCTGACTCGCTCCAAGCTGCCGGCTCATTACATTGTACAGCATGAAAAACTTCCGCCAAAAAGTATTCAACATAAGCACGGCCGCCGCAGCGGCGGCCGTGCTCGCGCTCTCTCTCCTCATTTTCGCCCCATTCGCGCTTGACCTTCGTAGCCTTGGCGAAGTAGGTCCGCTCGCCCACGCGGGCGTGGTGATAAAGCCCCAGAATATCGTCGCCACCGGCGGGACCATCACCACCGTCTCACTCGGCAACACGGTCTACAAGGTGCACACCTTCACCTCCACTACTACCCCCGACACCTTCCGTGTCACCAGTGGCAGCGGGAAAGCAGAAGTTCTTGTTGTCGCTGGTGGCGCAATAGCGACCTTATGACGCATATGATACACTTGCAAGATGAAAAAAAGTATCTCATTTCATGTATACAAGGGCGACAAATACTATGTTGCGGAGGGTATGGGTGTACCGATAGTTACTCAAGGGAAAACACTCGATATACTCCAGAAAAATATGGCAGAAGCCGTGCAGGTATTTTTATACCGCGCGGATTCTCGACAGCTCGGTATAATAAAGAATCCTGCGGTTCTTTTCAGTGGCGAGCTCGATATCGCTCATGCCTAGATTGCGGGTACTTTCTGGAAGAGAAATTGTTACGATATTTGAACGTTTTGGCTTTCTTGTTGCGTATACCAAGGGTAGTCATACCAAATTGGTGCGTCGTGTCGGCACTGAAGAGCAAGTGTTGGTGGTGCCGCTGCACAAAGAATTGGACAGAGGTACGCAAAGAGCGATTTACAGACAGGCTCTCGCGTACCTTGATGAAAGGGATCTCAAAACATTCTTTTATAATAACTAGGTTCGCCCTACTATTAATCCTGTTAGTCACGCCGTATTACGCTCACGCGGGCGTGGTGATAAAGCCCCAGAATATCGTCGCCACTGGCGGCACCATCACCACTGTCTCGCTCGGCAACACCGTGTACA
>JBBUDY010000045.1:0-1099 GCA_038057055.1 Patescibacteria group bacterium
CGGAGAGTTGATCTGGATTGGCCTTGGTCTCCTGGAGGCAGAAGATGTCGGGCTTGGTTCCTCTCAAAAAAGATTCCCAGTACCCATCCTTCGCCAGCGACCGCAATCCATTCACATTCCATGACACGATTTTCATTTTCCTATTCTATACCATTAGTTACGACCCTTGCCGTGGAATTTTTTGTGAATTTCTCTCAAATGGCTATCGGTGATGTGGGTGTAGATCTGCGTGGTGTTGATCGAAGCGTGGCCGAGGAGTTGTTGGACGGAGCGGATGTCGGCACCATTGCTTAACAGGTCGGTGGCAAAGGCGTGGCGGAGCGTGTGGGGCGTGACTACGTTTGTAATGCCCGCGCGTGCGACATATTCCTTCAAGTGTCGCTGCACATCTCGGGGAGAGATGCGGTGCAATTTATTTTTCCTGCCATCCACAAAGAGCGCTTCCTCCATATCGTCTCGTGCATTTAGATAATTGCGCACAGCGCTCTTCGCAGCAGGGGAGATAAAGACGACGCGCACCTTCTCGCCCTTACCGCGCACAGAAATCTCATCGCGCGAGAGGTCGATGTCGGAATTAAGCGAGCAGAGCTCGGACACGCGGAGCCCGGTAGAGAACAACATTTCAAGAATCGCGCCGTCGCGCAGATAATTGCGCGCTTTGTCAGGGTCTTTTTCCTTCTCAAATGCTTCATGCGGCGCCTGCATGAGTCGCTCGAGCTCGGCGGGGGTGATAAGGTCGAGCTGGCGCTCGGGGAGCTTCGCGAGCTCTATCTTCTCTGGCGAAATCGCCTCGATATCGCGCTTCCGCAGGAACTTGAGAAACGCGCGGAGCGCAATCATGTAGTAATTCTGGGTGCGACGCTTCATCGAATCGGCAGCAGTACCCGGCTGCCGATTGAGCCACAGGCGGAACTCGCGGACGTTCTGTTCGGTGATGTCGCTGACATTCTTGATTTTCATGTGCACGAAATAACGAGACAGGTAGCGATCATAATTCTCAATCGTTTTCACCGCGCGCCCACGCTCAATCTCGATGTACTCCAAAAATTGCCGCTTTGCCGGTTCAACATTCATTGAGTAGCAGTATAGCGCGATACTG
>JBBUDY010000046.1:0-1586 GCA_038057055.1 Patescibacteria group bacterium
TTGTTGTCGGCGCTCATCGCGCGCTCACCCTGCGTGATATGTATTTCTACCGACGGCTGATTGTCCGCGGCGGTGGAGAAGGTCTGCGAACGAGAAGTCGGTATCGCGGTGTTGCGCTCGATGAGCTTGGTCGCGACACCGCCCATCGTCTCGATCGCGAGCGAAAGTGGTATCACGTCCACAAGAAGAATATCTTTCACGTCGCCCTGGAGGATGCCGGCTTGGATAGCGGCGCCGATAGCCACGACCTCATCCGGATTCACGGTCATATTCGGCTTCTTGTTGAAAAACTTCTCCACTGCTGCCTGTATCGCGGGCATGCGGGTCTGACCGCCTACGAGGATAACCTCTTGTAATTCGCCAACTTTAAACGGCGACGCCTCCATCGCACGTTTCGTGATATCGAGCGCACGCTGTACAAATTCGCTTGCAAGCTCTTCAAGCTTCGCGCGAGTCATCTTGATCAACATGTGGCGCGGGCCAGAGGCGTCGGAAGTGAGAAACGGGATATTAATCTCCGTCTCCATCGCGCTTGAGAGCTCTATCTTCGCCTTCTCGGCAGCCTCGTCGAGGCGCTGGCGCGCGAGCGCGTCTTTAAGAACATCAATGCCGCTTTCCTTTCTAAATTCTTCTGCGAGCCAGTTGATAATCTTCTGGTCGATGTCCTTCCCGCCCAAGTGCGCATCGCCGTCGGTCGACTTCACTTCAATCACATCATCTCCCACTTCAAGCACCGAGATGTCGAAGGTCCCGCCGCCGAAGTCGAAGACCGCTATCTTTTCGTCTTTCTTTTTATTAAATCCATACGCGAGCGCGGCGGCCGTCGGTTCATTGATAATGCGCTTCACGTCGAGTCCGGCAATTTGTCCCGCGGCTTTGGTTGCACTCCTCTGGTCATCGTTGAAATAGGCAGGAACCGTGATAACTGCTTCAGTGATCTTCTCGCCGAGCTTCGCCTCGGCATCGGTTTTCAACTTACCGAGTATCATTGCCGAGATCTCCTCGGGGCGGTACCATTTTCCGGCCTGTCCTGAGGTACTCGAAGGGTCCATTTTCACCTCGATGCCGCCGTTCTCTGCCTTGCGCATTTCAAATGGCACAGATGCCTTGTCCTTTTGCACATTCGACTCGTCAAAGGAGTGTCCGATGAAGCGCTTGATTTGGAAAATGGTGTTGAGCGGATTCGTCACCGACTGACGCTTTGCCAAGGTGCCGACGATGCGCTCGCCACTTTTGCCGACCGCAACGATGGAGGGAGTCGTGCGCGCGCCCTCGGCATTTTCAAGGACGCGAGGCTCACCGCCCTCGACGATTGCCATCGCTGAATAGGTGGTGCCCAAATCGATGCCAAGTATTTTTGCCATACGTAATAAATTATTAACTATTTTGTAGTGTAGTGCCCGACGCGCACCTTTGCTGGTCGAATAATTGTCTCGCCCACGCACCAACCCTTCTCGAGTATGGCGGTAATTATATCATCTTCTTCTGCCGTTTCAACTTTGTCTTGCCCAAGTGCCTCGTGATATGCGGGGTCAAACTCCTCTCCGACCTTCCCGAGCTCCTCGAGCCCCAGCGTTGCAAACGCG
>JBBUDY010000047.1:0-80659 GCA_038057055.1 Patescibacteria group bacterium
AAGGCTACGACGCTTAGGGGAGCTGAGAGGCTGACCCCCACCGATGGAACTGCGACACGGTCCATACTCCTACGGGAGGCTGCAGACGAGAATATTCCGCAATGGACGAAAGTCTGACGGAGCGACGCCGCGTGATTGATGAAGTGCTTCGGTACGTAAAGATCTTTTATCGGGGACGAAGTTTATTGACGGTACCCGATGAATAAGGGGCTCCTAACTCTGTGCCAGCAGGAGCGGTAATACAGAGGCCCCAAGCATTACCCGGAATCACTGGGCGTAAAGGGTGTCTAGGCGGCCATATTAGTCTTGCGTTAAATCTGTGGGCTCAACCTGCAGTCTGCGTGAGAAACGGTATGGCTCGAGGGCGTAAGAGGTGCATGGAACTCATGGTGGAGGGGTGAAATCCGTTGATATCATGGGGAACACCAAAGGCGAAGGCAGTGCACTGGTACGTTCCTGACGCTCAAACACGAAAGCCAGGGTAGCGAACGGGATTAGATACCCCCGTAGTCCTGGCCCTCAACGTTGCTCGCTCGTTTTACGGAGTATCGACCCTCTGTGAGACTAAGCTAACGCGGTAAGCGAGCCGCCTGGGTAGTACGATCGCAAGATTAAAACTCAAAGGAATAGACGGGGACTCGCACAAGCAGTGGATTATGCGGCTCAATTCGATGATAAACGAAGAACCTTACCAAGGTTAGAAATCCAGCTGCATCCGACCTGAAAGGGACGGAGCCTTCGAGGGTGCTGGACAGGTGATGCATGGTCGTCGTCAGTTCGTGGTTTGAACTGTTCCCTTCAGTGGGGTAACGAACGCAACCCCCGTTGTCTGTTGCCTATATGGCCAGGCGAGACTGCTCCCTCACGGGAGAGGAAGGTGGGGATGACGCCAGATCAGCATGTCCCTCTGATACCTTGGGCTGCACGCATAATACAATGGGCGGTACAACGGGTTGCAATGCCGTAAGGCGGAGCTAATCCTTATAAAACCGCCCCCAGTACGGATTGAGGTCTGCAACCGACCTCATGAAGCCGGAATTGCTAGTAATCGCAGGTCAGCTAAACTGCGGTGAATACGTTCTCGAGTCTTGTACTCACAAATAAATGCGCCCGGCAGCGCATAGTTCTAAGTGGTTCAAATCCACTCCTCTTCATTCGTCATGAGGAGCGTAGCTGAAAGATAGGTCCAACGCCGTAAGGCATGGACTAGAAGGATCTGGAGGCAAAACATAGCCTATACACAAAAGCCGTATCGACCCATGAGTGGGCGGTGAGAATGGGGAAGATGCCAAGGAAAGGCTGTATAGGATGTGTGGAATAGAATTATGCGTGACCCGCGGGAGATCTCATGTGCCAATGGCAAGTCGTGTACATGAGAAGTCAGCTGCGTCATAGTAGGTTTGAGAAATCAAATTGAAGGACAAAACCGTTCGTGAACTTCAATCAGGGGTGTTCTTTAGAATTTCGTGGAAGTAGCTCAGAAATTAGAGTAGCGAAGCTTGTTCCGTAATTGGCTGGCACGTAAATCTAATTAACAGACCTTGTGGTCTGCGAAAGAGCGATGCCCGACGGGCAGAAGTCGTTGGTTCAAGTCCAACTTTCCACTTCAATTCGGGAAAGGGTACTTCGTACCCTTTCCCCCTGATTGAAGTTCACGAATGGACTCGCGTAGTGCGGGAAATCCGCATGCTACGTGGAAACGTGAACTAAGCCAAGTATCACATTCGCCCGTCAAGTCAAGGGAGTTGGGGGTGCCCGAAGGACTGCCTCGCGCAGTACTACGGCAAATTCAATGACAAGGACTAAGTCGTGAATCAGAAAATGATTTCTGCGACCTGTCAAGGTAACTTGACAGTAAAATCCAACTGAAATCGGTGAAGCCTTCCTCTTCAATGTTAAAATTGAGGGTATGATGGTAATACCGAGGGAAGCTGGGAGGATCACTTATTCATCTAACATCCGCGCAATGAAGCGGGTGAAGCTTGATGAATATCAGAAAGCAGTAGCCGCTGGTCTTATTCTAGGAGACGCGCATCTAGAAGCGAATTGGTCAAAAACTAACTATCGCCTCGGTGTCCGTCACTCGAAAGATCAGGAGCAGTATGTGCGGTGGACGTACGAGATTCTTAAATCTCTAGTATGCACACCACCACAGTACTATGAACATACTCGTTCAATATGGTTTCGGACAATAAGTCATAGCGAGTTATCAGAACTGCATAGGATATTCTATCGAGACAAAAAGAAAATTATTCCAGAGACAATTGCGCAGTACCTATCACACCCAGTTACCATGGCCATATGGTTCATGGACGATGGGAATGTGGCTCGTCAGAAGGGCGATGACACCTGCGGGTATCATCTCAATACACAATCGTTTACGATTGCAGAAAACGAGTTGTTACAAGGTACTCTGAAGAGTGTCTGGAATATCGAATGTACTTTGCAGAAAAATAACGGATACACGCGATTGTATATCCTCAAGAAATCTGCAAAGAAGTTTAGGAGTATTGTAGAGCCATACATTATTCCTGAACTCGCATACAAACTTGGTTGAATAAGTGATCCTCCTTAGCCCCGTAGAGACTGGATTCTGTTACGTCGCGTAACGGATGAAGATAGTAGAAGCATCAGCTGAAGCTGGAGAAACACTACTATAAAACGCTGGCCCCAGCCCCAGTTTGCAAAAACTGGAGCTGGGTGAAGATATAGTCCATGCCGAGTGGAAACACCGGGGGAACATGAACAAGGCACGGGTAGCGGAAGCTGTTCGTGGAACATATCCAAAATGGAACCGATGTTGCCCGAAAGGCGCATCATGTCGATCTGGTTCGCAAGATTCAGGAGGGAGTGGTCCCTCTTGAATCTTGCGAACCAGGAGAGATAGTGGACGTCTCTAAACGCCACTCGAGCGCCAGGGAACGTAATCTGGTGGTTGCTTGAAGGCCACACGTGAGCCTTCAAGTGAGACAGAATAGGCGGAACAAAAGAGCGCACACACATCTTTTTCACACAAACAAAAATACCCCGGAAGGGTGTTTTCGTGTTGAGATTATGTGCAAAGTCGTCTCAAACCTTTCCATCACGTCCGAACAAATCCTTTTTACTCCACTTTTCTATCCACTTTCCAAATGAGAAGTGAATGATAAGCCACAGTATCGGGAGAATAATAACAAGTCCTACATCAGAGAGCCAGATTGCCTGTATTAATTTTGCTCCAATAATTGAAATGAAGAATTCCGCCCATAAGGTGCCGAACCAAGGTTCTTTTTTAGTTTCCATACTAATTAGGATATCATTTAACTCTAGTATGAAGTCGTGTGTTTGGGGTTAGTGGAAGTAGGCAAGGATTTCTGGTAGTATCAAAAAGTTCAATAGGCAAGCGTAGCTCAGCTGGTAGAGCACCCGACTGATACTCGGGCGGTCCCAGGTTCGACCCCTGGCGCTTGCACAAAATGAGTCTTTCTGACAAGGAGTTACGTGTCTATTCTGGAGAACATTTGCTTTATGAAATTGAGATGATGCTTGATGTTTTACAGGTAGATACCTCAAATTTACCTCCGCGATTCCGCGGGAACATGACGGTTGAGTTATTCGGTCTTCATTTACGGAATCTGATTACATTTTTATATCCAACCCGGAATCAACAGGACACTGATGTTTACGCGAGAGATTATTTTTCTGATAAAGGCGAATGGGAAAGAATCGCACCTCCATTATCAGCAACTTTAGACACGGCACGACGGCGAGCAAATAAAGAACTCGGGCATCTAACTACCGAGCGTATCGATGGATTCCAAGACAGGAAGAAATGGGGAATAGCCTCTCTGACAGAAGAAATTGTACCGATACTGCAACTATTTTGTTCCTCTGCCAACAAGTTAAAATTAGATGATAGCGTAGCTCAGCTAGTAAGCCCTTCGGGCTTTCATCTTCGTCGCGCGGTTGAAGTATAAGTGCAGACACTTTATTTCACCTCGCTCCTCGCTGTAGAGCATCCGCCTGATACGCGAACGGTCCAAGCGACCAGTTTTGTCCAAGAGCGAAGCGATTGGAAACAAAACGGAAGTCCCGCGGGAGTTCGACCCCTACCGCTTGCACCACAGGAGTACTTCAGAAAATATAGTCGCCCCGCTTCTTATTTTCTTGGTCGCACAAAGAAAGTCACGCAGGTTTGTGTTGCTATACTAAAGTCATGCGACGACGTAGTAGCGCGGTACAGCGATATTCGAAAATCCTGAAAGGGTATGCGAAAGCCCTGCAACCGCGCCTTGAGGCTCTGCGATCATTACCGCGAGAGACGCTTATTCTTATCGGCGTGGCGCTTCTTGTGGGTATCGGTGTACCTGTTTTCTTTCTCGCGCGGAATGCCTCGTCTCCGATTATTATTACTGATGTTCCTCCGGTGGTTGTACCGGTTCCGTTTACGAAGCTTACAGAGGGTACCCAATCGGTTGTAGTAAGGCGAGTTAATTATGTTCTTACTTCCCCCACTGAACTCAATGAATTATGGAAAGTCGTTGATGCTCCCGGCAAGCCCCCGAAGGTTAACTTCAAAACGCATGCGGTCATTGCTGTTTTTGCCGGGCAAGAAGCCAGCGCTTCTATCGCTGTTGCGAAAATTGAAGACGCACATACACGTATGGTCTCGATAGCGATTGCAAAGCCAGATGGTCCATGCGCACAAGTGTCACCACCAGCGTCTCCCTATGAAATCGTGGTTGTACCGACCACATCGCTCCACCTCACTCACGAGGATATCTCGACAACGGTCAGCTGTCCGAAATAAGCGAGGTGCGCTAGATTTAGCACATGGATTTCCGCGGAAAGAAGATTACCGTGATGGGTCTCGGTCTCTTGGGTCGGGGCGTTGGCGATGCGCGCTGTCTCGCCGAATGTGGCGCCGAGCTTATTGTGACTGACCTCAAGTCGCGTGAGGAGCTTGCTGAATCGGTGACACAGCTCGAATCGTTTAAAAACATTACGTTCGTGCTTGGTGAACATCGACTTGAAGATTTTAATAACCGCGATTTGATTCTGAAAGCTGCCGGGGTCCCACTTGACTCTCCTTATATTGCAGAGGCAAAGAAACACAATATACCGGTCCGTATGAGCGCAGACCTCTTTGCAGAGATTTCTGGCGTCATGTGTATCGGCGTGACAGGGACACGCGGCAAGTCAACTGTAGCGCATATGGTGTACGCGATTTTGCAGGAAGCAAAAAAGAAAGTCCTTTTGGGCGGAAATGTACGCAATGTCTCGAATCTCGCATTACTTAAAGAAGTGACACCCGAGCACGTTGCCGTTCTTGAATTAGATTCGTGGCAGCTCCAGGGATGGGGTGAGGCGCGCATGAGCCCGCACATCGCGGTCTTCACGACAATTTACCCGGACCATCTCAATTACTACAAAGACGACCTCAATGCATATCTCGCCGACAAAGCGAATATATTTTTATACCAGAAGCCAGAAGACACGCTTATCCTCGGCGCGCAGTGCGCGCCGACCATTATTGACCGGTATGGGGAGAAAATTGAATCAAAAACACTTGTCATCGATACACTCAAACTTCCAGATACGTGGGTGCTGCGTATCCCCGGACTACATAATCGCTACGATGCGGCGCTCGCGCTTGCTGTCGCCCGCACACTCGGCGTCTCTGACGGTATCAGCCGGCACGCATTCCAGTCATTTATGGGCGTGCCCGGGCGGCTCGAGCTTATCGGAGAGAAGAATGGCGTGAAGATCTATAACGATACGACCTCGACAACCCCTGAAGCAACGCTTGCCGCACTCGCGGCGCTCGACCCATCCCACACGGTGCTCATCATGGGCGGTGCCGACAAAAATCTCGATATGAGCGCGCTTCTCGCGAAGCTTACAGAGGTGAAGCGAGTCATCCTACTCGCTGGCGCTGGCACTGATCGCATCAAGGACCAAGTGGAATTCACTATGATATATCATAGTCTTTCAGAAGCGGTGCATGCGGCGATACATGAAGCAGAAGAGGGTGATACTATTCTTTTCTCGCCCGCCTTCACCTCGTTTGGTATGTTCAAAAACGAATTCGACCGTGGCGACCAGTTTAATGAATTGGTGAAGAATTTATGACCGGCGGCACCACAGTTGAGCAGGGCGGGATGCGGGTAGACGTGTTTGCTGAATCCTTACCAGAGCGTGAAAAGGGGGCTATCATCCCGAAACTCATACACGGGGCCGATATTGTGACGCTCGTGTCGGGTAGCGAAGATGTGAGTAATTGTGATGCGCTCATTACCGAGAATCGTGCACTCACGCTCGGGATCCGCACTGCCGACTGCGCCCCCATTTGTGTTAGTGACGGGAAGTGGGTCGGTATTGCCCACGTGGGCTGGCGCGGTCTCTGCAGCGGGCTTATTGAGAAGATTCTCGGTCAGTTTGAGAGCGCGACACTCTCGGTTTATGTGGGGCCATTTCTCCATTCGTTCGAAATTAAAAAAGATCTTTGCTATGACCAAATTGTTGCAAAGTTTGGAGTGCAGTTTTTTCGAGAAGAAAAAGGCAGGATCGTTTTTAATTTTAAGCGGGCGGTTGAGTCGTTGCTCCCGTCAAGCGCGACCTTTGACCTACGCGACACGGCCACCAACCCAACGCTCCCCAGTTACCGTCGTGATAAAACACCCGTGCGCCTAGTCACGACCGTTCGTTTGGCGTAAGGTACAAATATGACTGCCCCCGTAATCGTGTTGGTGGGGAAGACCCATACAGGCAAGACGACTTTTGGTCGTCTCCTTAAAGAACGTGTCACCAATCTCATCGCGCTTGAGACCGACACGATTGCGATATTCCTGCGCGAGCACTTTGCTGAGGTGGCTTTTGTGGATGACAAAGAGCATACGGGCAAGTTTGAGAAAGTTTCTCTCAAGTTTCTTCTTTTTAAAAACATTTTTGAACGAGCTCTAGAGATCAACGCACCTCTAATGCTCTCAAATTCAAATATGTGGAGGGAAGGGCGAAGGGTTCTTATTGCAGAATGTAAAAAGGCCAGGAGACCTACAGTTGGGGTCTATTTTGATTTACCCATTGAGACGCTGAAAGAAAGAACCGAACATTCTGAACGTGACAAACGAGTTCTGCGAACCTCGCGGCACTTCCCAGAGTTGCTAGAGCGACAGGAGAGTCGAATGCAAATGCCCGACCCGAGCGAGTTTGATGAATTTCATGTCGTGCACAGCCAGGACGAATATGATTCCATGCTCGAGCGTCTGGCCAATAAGCTATCGCAATGATCGGTATCTTTGATTCGGGGAGCGGCGGGCTCACGGTATTGAAGGCGATTCGGGAACAGATGCCGTCGGCAGACATTCTCTATTTCGGCGATATTAAGAATGCACCGTATGGGTCGAAGAATAATAGTGAGCTCTCGGTACTCACGGTGCGCGCGATAGAACTGCTACAGAAGCGAGGTGCAAATAGCATTGTGAGCGCCTGCAACAGCGTCTCGGCATCGCTCGCAGTCTCGCTGTTTGACGCGCTCTCTATCACGCCAGATTCTCTTATTGAAATGGTGGGCCCGACAGTGAGTTATTTTAAGAATTCCTCTGCGAGACTTTTGCTCGCCGCGACACCGGCGACGATACAGTCGGAGATTTATCAAAATGCATTTCGTATGATAGGAAAGGAGGTTGAGGTGATGGCTGTACCCGAGCTGGCGGCAGCCATTGAGTTCGGCAGTTCCGAGGAGGAGATCGAGCGTATTATCCGAAATGTTTTTAAAGATGTGCAGTTAAATAACTTTGATGCTGTTGTTCTTGCCTGCACACACTACCCGCTTGTAACAAATATTTTTCAACGAGAACTCGGTTCGATTCACCTCTTTGATCCGGCAGTGGCTGTGGGCGAGCGGGTAAAGCGCAAATTGTGGCCGCGGGAGGTGGGCGACGGCACAACAAGTTTCATTATTAGCAAAGATTCGCAGCCATTTCGCGACCGTGTCGCCAAACTCTCTCTTGGCGGCGAGTTTTCGGTCGAAGTGCTAGATTAGCTGTATATATGGAATACAAGGCAAAAAAGGCCCATTTTATCGGTATTGGAGGCATTGGGATGTCGGCGTTCTCCCAGCTGATGCTTGATCATGGGGCAGAAATAACCGGTTCAGACCGGGATGCGAGCCCGGTGACTGAGCTTTTGGAGAAGAAAGGAATAAAAGTTGTTATCGGGCAGAAGGCAGAAAACGTTCCGCAAGATACAGAACTCGTGGTCTATAGCGATTCAGTACCAGAGAGTAATCCAGAGCGTGTCTGCGCGGAGGGAAGAGGAATTCCGCAACTCTCTTATTTTCAAATGCTTGGGAAAGTCTCAGAAGGGAAGCGAACGGTAGCGGTTGCAGGAACGCACGGGAAGACGACAACGACTGGTATGCTCGCAAAGATTTTGAAGGATGCGGGGGCGTCGCCGACAGCAATTGTCGGAGGCATTGTCCGCGATTTCAGTTCCAATTATCTTCACGGGGATTCTGATATTTTTGTTGTCGAAGCATGTGAGTATAAAAATAATTTCAGATTCCTCGTGCCGCACGTTTTAGTGGTGACAAACATTGAGTGGGACCACACGGATTTTTATCCGTCTTTTTCTGATTTTCAATCAGCGTTTCGTACGATGATAGAAAAAGTACCCGTAAACGGGGCGATTGTTACTAATCCAAATGACAAGAACATTGCGCCACTTCTTGCTGGTGCCAAAGCGAGAGTTGTGGACTACACAAATGAGCCGGCATACAAGCTCCGCTTGCCCGGGGAATTTAATCAGAACAATGCGCGGGCGGCCGCAGCGACCGCCCGCGCCGTGCTCCTCACAATTTCTGACATCACAATTGCATCGGCACTCGCTGATTTCCACGGCACGTGGCGCAGATTTGAATATAAGGGAAAGAATAAAAATGACGCAGACGTGTACGATGATTACGCGCATCACCCCACCGCAGTGAAGGCGACTCTCGAGACGCTCCGCGCGCAAGCGAAGGGGAAAATTATCGTCGCCTTCCACCCGCATCTCTACAGTCGCACGCACGACCTTCTTGATGAATTTGCTGTCGCGTTTAGCGTCGCAGATGAGGTGTTTGTCGCTCCAATCTATGCCGCGCGCGAGGTAGATGACGGTTCTATCTCGAGCGAGATACTTGCAGAGCACATCCGCGCGACCGGGACCGAGGCAACAGCGCTCGATTTTGACGCTATTGAAAAGAGACTGAACGAAGTCGAACAAGGCGACACCATCATCACCATGGGCGCGGGCGACATCTACAAAGTCGCTGACGCGCTCGTTGTGAAATAAAAAGACGGCCACCTGCGAGGAGGGGCCGTTGAAAGGGCAAAGTCACGCGAGAGACCGCCCTGTGATGCGGCTCACGCCGCAAGTCTAGTCGAGATAAAGAGGACCGAAATGTGGTGGTGTTGATTCAACCGAACTCTTCGGCAGTGGAGGTGGTCCTCCGTGCAATGCGGCATCGACCGAACTCAGGACCTTATCGGGCCAGTCTGTGATGGTTTCCGATTCTTGTGCAGGCACTGCCGGAGCGGTACCCACGTGAAGCGCATATTCCATTGAACTCGTGATTCTCATGTGAATCTCCCAAAGTGAATGATCGTGACCAGCCGAAATTGTATCGCATTGTCATAGTATGTCAATTAGAGTAGAGTGGCGGGATGGGAACGCTCTCAATCGTTGCAACGCCGATAGGGAATTTAGAAGACATCACGCTTCGCGCATTGCGGACGCTGAAAGAGTGCGATGTGATTTATGCCGAGGATACGCGGGTCATTTCTAAATTGCTCGCACGATATGAAATCAAGAAGCCGCTTCAGAGGCTCGATGCAGCGACTGAAAATAAGAAAACAAAAGAAATACTTGAACGACTTGAAGCAGGTAAGCATGTCGTTTTTGTTTCGGATGCGGGCACGCCCGGCATCTCTGATCCCGGCGCACGCTTGGTAAGGGCAGTACGAGAACATTCTCACATTCTCAAGAATGTTGGAATAACAATTGAAGCGATACCGGGCGCTTCGGCACTTACGGCCGCGCTCTCTATTGCAGGAGTAGATTCCACCGAATTCACTTTTTTTGGATTCTTGCCGCACAAGAAAGGCCGCCAGACGGCTCTCAAGAAAATCGCCACAAGTGAGATTCCTGTCGTGCTTTACGAATCTCCGCATCGCATTTTGAGATTACTCAAAGAACTCGAAACAGTAGAAGTATCACGAGTTACCATTGCTCGCGAACTCACGAAGGTTCATGAAGAGGTCGTTTCAGGCACTCCGTCCGAACTCCTCGCACATTTCTCCTCCCACCCCGACACCGTCCGAGGCGAGTTTGTTGTCATCGTGACGTCCTGATATGCTAAGAGCATGGAAGCTACTGTAGGAGTTACTAATTTAGACATACGCGTATGAGAGAAGGAGCAGGCGCATGGACTCGTACGAAAGAAGCGATTAGAAGTCGTTTTATAAAAGAAAAGCCTCCTGAAGTCGTTGACTCAATAAAAGGCGAAGATATAGTCGACTTCGAGTTCCGCCTAGAAAAGATGGCAAAGAAAGAAGGTGTGGTTGGTGTATATCATCATCGTGATACCGGCATTATATTTACGGTCCCCAGAGGAACGAATCGTGAAGAGATTCACCGGATATATATTCGGCAAGTGGGTGAGATTGAGGATAGGCATACAGAGTTGAGAAGAGCGCACGAGGACAAGAAAGATGCTCCAGCGCATGTAGAACCGCCCAAACTACTTGAAGACATGACAGATAACGTGGTCGACATAGATGGATTCATGTCCTCGCTTGATACTCTTGACTTTAAAGATGTTGGGAAAGTCCTTGAGTGGTGTATTTCATTTGGAGAATCAAGAAGTCGAGACAATATGCATCTTTTCAAAGAAAGAATACTTGCAAAATTTGCTAAGTATGGATATACACCTGGCATGAATATCGGTCCTGAATATAATGCTGAAGATAAAGATAATGCAGGCGGGTACATAATCGGTAACGCACTTTCTAGTATTAAACGAGGGGAAAAACAAAAGCTGCCTCAAGTTTCTTTTAACTCCATTATGCGTCGCCAATATGATGAATGGAAGTCAAAGTTCGAGACTAAAGAAACTACAGAAGTGAATCCAGGAGAGGGTTTGAGAAGACTGGGCTAAAATGTTGACCAAGAAGCAAGATTTCTTGTTGATGATCGCTTGGCCGGTTGTTGCTGCCTTGCTCTGTCTTTATTTTAAGTTGAATATTATCTACGCCATCACGCTTTTCTACGTAATCCCCTCGATCTATCTCTCATGTAAAATCCCTGGGCAAGTCAAGAAGTCACTCATCGTTGCTTTTGCTGGGGGCACGTTATGGTCGACTCTTGATTATATTTGGGAATTATCGAAGGCATGGGCTACTCCAACGTTTTTCCCGTTTAAGTTTCTCGGAGTGGCAAGCATGGAAAATGTTCTTTGGTCATACCTCTGGGTGTACTTTGTTGTGATTTTCTATGAGTATTTTTTTGAACGAGACAGGAACACAGAAAGAACAACTTCTCTCGGGTATAAGTTACTAGAGATCTCCTGTTTTGGATTCATCGGGCTCGTGACTGCGGTGTTTATATTAAAAATAGACTTATTTCTTCCCTACAGTTACCTCTTATTAGGTCTACTGTGTACTCTGCCTGTTGTTTTCTTATTAACTCGATATCCACGGCTGCGTTCGAAATTTTTCGGTGTCGGAGTGTATTTCTTTTATTACTCGTTGGTATTGGAGTTGCTCGCCCTTGATCGTGGATACTGGTACTTTCCCAAAGAAGGCCAATTCATCGGACATGTGACTCTATTTGGACTCACATTTCCGATTGAAGAGTTTATCTTGTTTGTCTCAATCGGCTCAATTATAGTCCTTTCTTGGTATGAGCTTTTTGATGATGACCGGAAATAATCTGGTATAATCCTTTTATGTCCCGCACGAGCACACTCATTCTTCTTGGAATACTCACTATTCTTACGCCTTTTTCAGGATTGCCGATAGCGTTTCGAAATTTGCTTGCCGTTATTTTCGGTGCCTCTGTCGCCGGCATCGGTCTTACTCTGCGTACGCGCGAAGCCCGTCACACTATGGACAGTGTGTCGGGCGAAGCACGAAGCATGCAAGTACAAGCACCGGCTGAAACTCCTCCCGCCACTCCTCCGTCCGGCGTTTCTCCGATATAACGCTGTGGAGGAATATGATACATTTAGAAGTATGAAAAAAGTGCAGCCAAAAAAAGTAACAAAGAAAACTCCTTCCAAAAAAGACATGAGTGTGTCTGAGCTTGCTGGTATGGTTGCACGCGGGTTTAGTGAAGTACATGTTGACATGCACAACATGGAAGAACGGCTCGATGGCCGTATCGAAAGTGTCGAAGGGCGCCTCAATATTCTCGGTCAAAAAGCTGATCGCATTCAAGACTCAGTCAATGAGCTTTCGTATGATTCACGCAAAATGCGAACACGTGTGGATAATTTAGAATTGAAAGTATTCGGTTCGATCCAAGAGACCTAGGCAGGAGTGGTATTATTCAGTGATGGAAAATCCCGAGCGCGTGACCTACTTCGCGGCGACTGACGCGCGCGGGAAGTATATTCCTTTTGGCATCAAGTCGAAGGACCGTGACCGTCACATGTATGTCATTGGCAAGACTGGTATGGGCAAGTCGACTCTGCTCGAGAACATGGCGATTCAAGATATCAGAAACGGTGAGGGACTTGTTTTTATTGACCCGCACGGCGGTACGGTTGAGCGGCTCCTCGACTACATTCCTGAAAACCGCATCAAGGACGTTGTGTACTTCGCTCCGTTTGATATGGAGCACCCCATCGCATTTAACGTGATGGAGGATGTGGGCTATGACAAGCGCCACCTGGTGGTAAGCGGCCTCATGGCGACCTTCAAGAAGATATGGGAAGACGCGTGGAGTGCGCGCATGGAATACATCCTCACTAACACACTCCTCGCACTTCTGGAGTACCCCAACGCGACCCTGCTCGGTGTGAATCGGATGTACACCGATAAAGAATATCGACAAAAAGTGGTGGAGAACGTGAAAGACCCTGTGGTGAAAGATTTTTGGACAAAAGAGTTCGCGAACTATGGCGATCGGTATACCCAAGAAGCAACACCAGCTATCCAGAACAAGATAGGCCAGTTCACCGGCAACCCACTCATCAGAAATATCATTGGCCAGCCGAAATCTTCTTTTGATATACGCACGATGATGGATGAAAAGAAGATACTCATCATCAATCTCTCGAAAGGTCTTGTGGGAGAGACGAACATGCGTCTCATCGGCTCGATGCTCACCACGCGCATCTTTCTTGCCGCAATGAGCCGTGCGAATCTGCCCGCGCCCGAGCTCGCGAAGCTTCCCCATTTCTATTTCTACGTTGACGAATTTCAGAATTTTGCGAACGAGACGTTCGCCGAGATACTTTCTGAAGCCCGTAAATATAAATTGAATCTCGTCATCGCACATCAATACATCGAACAGATGGAGGAAGAGGTACGTGATGCGGTGTTCGGCAACGTCGGTACGACGGTCGTCTTCCGCGTTGGACCCTTTGATGCAGAAGTGCTTGAAACGATTTTTATGCCGAAATTCACGAAAGAGGATGTGGTCGGGCTCGATAAGCGACAGGTGTATCTCACACTCATGATAGACGGCGTCGGATCGGCGCCATTCTCTGCGGTGACCATCCCGCCCATAGAGCCGCCGCCAGTGTCTCACCGGGAGCAGGTAATCGAGTCGTCGCGTGCACAGTTTACTGCGGTGCGTGCGAATATCGAGAAAGCGATAATAGATGAACTCGCCTTGAGTGCGGCATCAGAGGCGCCATTTGATGCGCGAATGAAGAAGAAACCGGCTCGTCTCACTGCTCCGATTCGAGTTCCGCCGCGCGCGAATGCAGAAACAGAAAGACCTTTTGTTCCTCGCGCTCCCGTGCGCCCGCTCCAGCAAGAGGTACGTAGAGAACCCGCCCTGCGTGCACCTGCGCCAGAATTGCGACAGGCTGTTCCACCTCAAGAACAGTCACAGAGAACGTTTTCACCTCGTCCCGTTACCGATCGACCTCTCCTCCCGACAAAGACCGCCGAAGACCTCAAAGCCATTTTGCGCACGATGACTGCGAAAAGTGGTAAAGAAAAAGAAAAGAAGCAGGAACAAAACCAGCAGTCGCTCAAAGGAGCGCTCGCCACTGTTTTACAGAATAGTCAACAACCACAACAATCCGGAAAACAACCTTTTGAAGTTTCCGAAGACGCCTTGCAAAAGGTGTTGAAAGGCGATATATAATAATTCCCATGCGCATAGCTGGTTTCATACTGGCACTTTTTCTTCCGGTGTTCGCGCATGCGGCCCCTCCGTCTCTTACGACATACACGGTCTCGCATGACACCATCTATCCGAGCGCAACTGCCGGTTCAGGTTTCGCTACGACAACCTCAATAGATACTGCTTTTTCCGAGCAGGTAAAAGTATCTATCAAAATCATGTCCGCTGGCGGTGGCACGGTAAAGTCGCTGTATTCAAGCTCCGGAGTCACTAATCCTGCACCAAAGATTTGGGACGGTATGAATACTGCGGGCATACGAGTCGATAATGGCACCTACACCATTCTCATCTCGGCCACTTCTACAGCGACCAGTCTTACAATGACCGACTCGTCCAAAACGGTCATTGTCGCATCATCTGATTCAACTTCTCCCGATACCTCTTCTGATTCAATCACCACCGCAACGACCGCCCCTCAAAGCGGCGCACCGCCCGAATACATTCCTATACCGACGCTTCGTATCGTGACGAACGGATCTCGGAGCGTCTCTTCCAGTGCTGACACCGCCTTCACTGCTGTCGTGTATGACGGAAAAGGAAATAAACGAAACGACGCATTAGTGACGTGGTCATTTGGTGATGGCATGCGTCGGACCGGCGCGAGCGTTTTTCATACGTATTATGAACCGGGTGAATATCTAGCCGTCGTTCACGCATCAACTCCCGACGGAGGCGACGCGCTTGCTGAAATTGTCATGACAGTAAAAGATGCTCATATCACAATCGATTCAGTATCTTCTCGCGGCATCGCACTTGTGAACCGTAGTGTGCGGACGCTCGACCTTTCATTATGGCGCCTCTTGATGGGTGGAAAAGAATTCAAGATTCCCGAGGACACACAAATTCTTGCAGGTCGCACGGTCCTCTTCTCCTCGCGAGTATTGCAATTACCGCCTGCGGACTCGGCGTTTCTTCTCTATCCAAACGGCGAGGTAGCAGCAACGTATCCGGCGGTCGCGACAGCAGTGCAAGTGGAGACGATTATTATGCAACCTTCTTCTGCAGTGGTGAGTTATGAAAAGGTACAGGCGATTACACAAAACGAAGCGACGCCCCTTATTAGCAAGCAAACGAACTTTCAAACACATGAAGAAGCAGTAGGTGCCCCCACAACAGCGATCGAACTCGCGGCTGTGGGGGCGGTTTTGCCCGTATCTCGCGCTTCTGGAATCTTCAAGTCTCCTTGGACATACGGATTTCTCGGTGTCATTGCTCTCGCGGGTGCGGCATTCATTTTCCTTTAGATACATGGATAAAAAACTTATTCTCGTCACGGGCGGTGCGGGCTTTATCGGTTCTCATCTTTGCGAGCGTTTGGTACGGGACGGTCATCGTGTCATTTCGCTTGATAATTACTTCACCGGCAGTCGCGAGAATCACGTTGCGGGAGTTGACTACCGAGAAGGTCATACGAAAGATATCGAAAAACATATTCCCGAAAAGCCTGATCTTATTTATCATCTTGGGGAGTATGCTCGTGTTGAAAAGAGCTTTGAGGATGTTGAACAGGTCTGGGACTTGAATCAGTTCGGTACGTTCGCGGTACTTGAATTCGCTCGGCGTCGCGGAGCGAAGCTTGTGTACGCAGGTTCCTCGACGAAGTTTAGTGATGGCGGCCTTGGGCGCGATCAGAGTCCCTATGCGTGGAGCAAGGCGAGCATGACGGAACTTGTGAAGAATTACGGCGATTGGTTTGGTATCAACTACGCAATCACCTATTTCTATAACGTATATGGTCCAAATGAGCGTACAGGTGCTATGGGAACCGTTGTTGCTATTTTCAAAGAACAATACAAGCGCGGGCTTCCGCTTGGCGTTGTTACTCCCGGAACGCAGGAACGTATTTTCACGCACGTGCACGATATCGTTGATGGTCTTAGCGTTGTTGGAGAAAATGGAGCGGGTGATGGGTATGGTATCGGAAGTGAAGACACATTCTCTATTTTAGAACTCGCAAAACTCTTCGGCAGAGAAGTCGTGATGCTTCCCGAACGACAAGGAAATCGTATGCAAGCAGTAGTAGATACCGTGAAGACGCGCTCGCTCGGTTGGGCACCACACAGGTCGCTCAAAGACGATATTGCCGAATTCGTGAAGCATGCGAAACCCGAACCGGCACCCGATAAACGCATACTCGTCTTCACCACGACATTCCACCCCATTTCGGGTCCCGCAGAAGACGCACTTTGCGAACTCATGCGGAAGTTGCCGGATGTCCATTTCGACATCATTACCGCGGCACACGCCAAGGAAGCACTCGACATTCCTTGTATTGTCGCCAATGGCACCGTGTATCGTGTTGGGTTTGGGAACCGATTCGACAAATTCCTTCTGCCGTTCGTCGGGATACACAAAGCACTCCGTCTCGCGAATAGACACAGATATCTCTTTTCGTGGTCCATTATGGCAAGTTACGGTACGTTGCCTGCACTTATCGTGAGAAAAGGGAAGCTCATCCCGCTTCTTGTAACGCTTGCCGACCAAAGTCTCTCCTGGTATGAACGTCTCTTCTTGCGTCTTATCCTATCGCATACCGACCAGGTATATACATCAACTCCAGAACAGGGACAGAAGCTTATCTCGCTTGAGAAGCGTATGCGCGCGCGAAAATCCCTCGGTGCGGGCGACTCCTTTGCTAACCAGATTCGCTTCGCCTACTCCGCAATTTTGCGCAAATACAATGTCAGATAAAAAGGTCAAGAAGATACTTATCTTCTCTCTCGCGTATTATCCGAACTTTGTCGGCGGCGCGGAAGTTGCCATAAAGGAAATTACCGACCGGATTTCTCCAGAGGATTTTGAATTCCATATGATAACGCTTCGCTTTGATTCGCGTCTGCCGAAGACAGAAAAGATTGGAAATATTTTTGTACACCGTATCGGTTTTTCACGACCTTCGCCGGCAATCGGCGATCTGAAAAAATTCCCACTCTTTTTAAATAAATACTGGTTTCAGTTCATGACTGCTTTTGCTGCCGCGCGGCTTCACCGGGTATACCGTTTTGACGGTATCTGGGCGATGATGGCACACTCCTGCGGCATTCCGGCAGGGATTTTTAAGACGTTTCATCCCGAGGTGAAATATGTACTCACGCTCCAGGAAGGAGATCCGCTCGAATACATCGAGCGGCTTGCGCGACCGGTATGGCCTCTTTTTAAACGAGGCTTCACGAAGGCTGATGAGGTTGTGGCGGAATCAACATTCCTCGGTCGGTGGGCGCGCCGTATGGGCTTTACAGGGCCTCTCGAGGTGATTCCGAATGGTATGGATGCCGAACGGTTCGCGCGTACACCGTCTGGAAACGAACTTACAACCATTTGCGAGGAGATTGGTAAAAAAGAAGGTGAGACGTGGCTCATTCACACCGGTCGATTGGTGCATAAAAATGCGCTTGATATCGTCATTCGGGCGTTGCCGCTTTTGCCGGAATCGGTGCACTTTTTTATGCTTGGTGACGGCACGGATAAAAGAGCGCTTGCAAGACTTGCAGAGGAAATTGACGTTTCGAAGCGGGTCCATTTTCACTCTTACGTCTCGCTTACAGCGATTCCACTGTATCTGAAAGCTTGTACCATCTTCATTCGTCCTTCGCGTTCCGAGGGCATGGGCAATTCATTCATTGAAGCGATGGCGGCGGGACTTCCGGTCATCGCGACGCAGGAGGGCGGCATTTCGGATTTCCTCTTTGATGCGAAACGGAATCCCGATAAGCCAACGACCGGCTGGGCGGTTGATACGGATTCACCCGAACAAATAGCGAAGGCGGTTACAGAAATTTTGAAAGACCCGGAGAGGGTCACACAAGTGCAAACGACCGCCAAGAGGCTCGTTTTCGCGAAGTATAACTGGGATCTTATTGCTAGCGATATGAAAGCGACCTTCGACCGGCTACTCGGGAACGGGTAGAATGGGCCTTATGCGACTCGTTATTGCGACGCCTTTATACCCACCGGAAATCGGCGGGCCTGCGACGTATGCAAAGCTTCTCTCTGAGGGATTGCCGGCAAAAGGGATAGAAGTTGAGTTGGTGAAATTTAGCGACGTTCGGCATTTGCCTAAGCTTATCCGCCACGTTGCCTACTATCGTCGCGTGTTGAAAGCGGCACGAAACGCGGATGTTGTTCTCGCTCTCGATCCCGTTTCAACGGGACTGCCGGCAATGAAAGCGGCCCGAAGGGCAGGGAAGCCATTTGTGGTGAAAATAGTTGGCGACTATGCGTGGGAGCAAGGACAACAGCGATTCGGTGTCAAACAGAACCTCGATGAATTCGTTCAGACTCGGCGCGTGCTGTTTGCTGTGCGCGTGCTCCGGCGGATTCAAACGCGCGTCGCGGCTGCCGCGACGCGCGTCATCGTGCCGAGCGAATACTTGAAAGACATCGTTGTTGCGTGGGGCATCCCGACCGACAGGATTCGGGTTATCTATAATGCTGTGCCACTAGGACATACAGGAAATGTGCCTGAAGCCGTGGCGAAGTTGCCGCGGCCATTGGTCGTGACTGCAGGACGTTTGGTACCGTGGAAGCATATGGATGGTGTTATTGATGCGGTAGCGGGTATGTCTGGTGTCTCGCTTGCGATTGTGGGTGATGGACCGTTACGCGCGTCGCTTGCACAGCATGCAAGTGAGAAGCTGCGTGAACGGAGTGTCATCACGGGAGTGTTACCACACGGCGAGACTCTCGCAGTGATGAAATCCGCAGATGTGTTTGTGCTTAACTCGTCGTACGAAGGGCTTTCCCATCTTCTCATCGAAGCGCTGGCGCTCGGAGTTCCCGTTATTGCAACTCGTGTCGGCGGGAATCCTGAAGTCTTACAGCACGAGGAGAATGGGTTTCTGGTGCCACCCGCAGATACTCCCACTCTTACGCATACGCTCGCACGTGTGTTTACCGAAAACAATATGCGCGTACAGATGTCGGCGCACGCGCGAGAATCCGCAAAACGTTTTTCGGTCGAAACGATGATTTCTGCAACCGCGACGACACTCTCGAACTTATGAAAGCCCTCTTTGTTTCCAACGACCCGACGATATTTGATGCGACCAGCTCTGCGCGCGCGCGTATGCGCACGTACGCTGCGGCAATAGGAGAACTGCATATTGTGTCCGCCGCAGGTCTTGGCGTGCGCGAAGAGCAGGATGGAAACCTCTGTCTGTATCCGGTACACGCCTGGAAACTTTTTCGAGTGCATGCACTCGCGCGAAAAGCACGCGAGATTATCATTGCGAATGATATTCAAATTGTTTCCGCACAAGATCCGTTCGAACACGGACTCGCCGCACTTCGGGCAGTACACGGCACGAATGTAAAACTGCATATCCAAGTACATACCGATTTCCTTTCTCCGTGGTTCGTGAGAAGCGGTAATTGGAGGAGTCCTTCTGTCCGTATGCCTTTCCTGAACCGGTATCGGCGCCGTATTGCTGATGAGGTATTGCCGAAAGCCGCTGGCATCCGTTCGGTTTCGGAACGCGTAAAACGATCGCTCATTGAACGGTATGGTTCTTGTATTCCCGAACCATCAGTCATTCCGGTACCAGTCGACTCTATCGTACCCGAACCCGTGCGATTACCGTCACATCCTGCGTTCACCTTCGCTCTCATCACCGTTGGGCGGCTTGAACCAGAGAAGCGTGTTGAAGACATTCTTGCTGCACTTGCGCTCGTAATTCCGCACTATCCTATGGTGGGACTCTTTGTCGTTGGTGAGGGGAGTGAACGTAGGAAACTTGAGCGTATGACACATTCGCTCGGTCTCACTACTCACGTTATTTTCATCAAGAACTGGCTTCCGACAAATGAAGCTCGAGGACTTATGGCAAGCGCGCACGCATTTGTTCAGGCAAGTGCGTATGAAGGATATAGCCGCACACTTATCGAGGCGGCACTAGCGAGGGTCCCAATTATCACGACCGACGTGGGTATTGTTGGAGAAGTCTTGGTGGGATATGAAGATGTGTTGTCAGTACCGGTCGCCGATCCTACTGCACTCTCGCTCAGTATCGTGGGATTCATTGAAGATAATGCGGTGCGACAAGGACTTCCGCCACACGCTGAAGCGACCGTTCGCGCCCATCTTGCGGCGGTCGGGAATATACCAGAGCGAGTTGCTGCAGATCTTGCGGAGACAGTCACACGCACATGAGATTGCTTATTGTTACGCAGGTGGTTGACGCGAAAGATCCGATTCTTGGATTCTTTGTACGATGGCTGGAAGAATTCTCAAAACACGCCGAACAGATTGAAGTCGTGTGTCTTAAAGAAGGCACCCACTCCTTACCTGCAAACGTGCGAGTGCATTCGCTCGGGAAGGAAAAGGGTGTATCGCGAATGAAATACATTTTTAATTTTTATACGTATATCTGGGAACTTCGTCAGCAATACGATACGGTTTTTGTTCATATGAATCCGGAATACCTCCTCCTGGGAGGTCTCTTTTGGCGGTTGGCGGGGAAGAAGATAGGGTTTTGGTACAACCATCCTCATGCGGGAATACGACTGCGTATCGCCGCGCAGCTTTCGAATAAAGTATTCTTTACGTCCCCCTTTGCTGCGTCAGCTACGTTCCCTCACGCAAAACGTATGCCGGCAGGCATTGATACGGACGTGTTTAAACCACAACCGGTGCCGTATGATAGGCAATCCTTGTATATGCAGGGCCGTGTCATGCCCTCGAAACATCTTGCTGTCGCACTTGAAGCTTTGCAGATACTCCGCAAGACCATTTCGGCAAAATTAATTCTCGTTGGTCCGGAAGACCCTACCTATGGAGAGTCTCTGCGCATTCGATTTTCTGACCTTGTTGAATCAGGTGCGGTTGTTTTTGCAGGACCGAAACGTAATGACGAAACCCCGCCGTACTACGCAGCAGCGGGTGGCTCCATAAACCTCGCTTCCGCCGGGCACTTTGACAAGTCGGTACTTGAATCAATGGCGTGTGAGACACCCGTTATTACCTCAAGTCCTGCCTTTGTCGATATCATTTCATCCGAATGGGTAGTGAAAGAGAATGACCCCCCCGCTCTTGCTGCGACGCTTGAGCGCCTTATTATGTTTCCGGAAGCGGAATATCACGCGCTCAAAAAGACTCTCCGCGCTCGTGTGGTGGCGAGTCACAGTCTTCGTGAGCTCGGTATACGTCTTTTTGCCGAGATGAACATATAATTCCGTATGAAATCCTTACCCACCGTGTTGTATTTTGGCATGAACCCTCCGGAAAAATCCGCACGGGACGCTCCGTACATTGCGGGATTGCGTGATAAGGGCGTGACGATTCTAGAGTGTGTTGATTCGGCACCCCGCTTCGGGAAGTATTGGAACCTCATCCGCAAACACTGGGCCCTGCGGCACTCCTATGACGTGCTCTTCGTCGGACATACCAGTACGTATGTGGTGCCGCTTGCTCGTCTCATTTCGCGCAAACCGATTGTTTTCAATGCACTCAACCCATTCTATGACAGTCTTGTGCTCGAATGGGAAATGTATAAACCATACTCATTCGGTGCGATGTTTGTCTGGGTTATAGATTTTCTGTCGCTTAATTGCGCAACGGTCGTACTTTTGGAAACGAATGAACAAATAAAGAATGTGCACCGAACTTTTTTTGTTCCGCTCCGTAAACTTGTACGTGTTTGGACCACAAACGACCCGCAGCTCTACGCTCCTGATCAAACCGTACAGAAAAATAAACAATTTCTCTGTGTGTACCGAGGGAATCCAACACCCGTGACGGGGGCTGAATATATCGTGGAGGCGGCGAGATTGCTTCGGGATGAGGATATTTCATTCCGTTTTATTACACGAGGAAAATTAGTTCAGCGCCTCGAGCAGATGGCACGTGACTATAATCTGCACAACATAGAATTCCTAACCGAATATTATTCTTTTGAAAAATTGCGAAAACTTATTCTCGAGGGGCACGTTCTTCTCGGACAATTTAGCACGCACGCAAGATTAGACAGAACTATCCAATTTAAGACTGTTGAGGCGCTCGCGTTCGGTATGGCGTATATTACGTCTGATCTGCCCAGCAATCAGGAATTGCTCCATGATGGGGTAGACTGTCTCTTGGTTCGTCGGGGGGACCCGCGCGACCTCGCTGATAAAATACTCCTGCTGAAGAAAGACCCGGCGCTTCAACAACAGCTTAGCGAGGCCGCATACGCGCTGTATCAAAAAGAGCTCGCACCACCTGTGCTGGCCGAGCAGATTCTGCAGCTATGCCAAGGACTGCTATGAGAGAACACAACTACGCCTATATTTTCGGGGGAGCCATCGGGGACGCGCTCCTTGGGGCGCATCTCGGCCGTTCCCTTGCGGAAGCACAGCCTGGAGCGCGCCTGACCCTCATTACAACGCGTGAGAACCCGTTTCTGCGCGATTTGCTGAAGCCACTCACTTTCGTTCGTTTACTTGAGATGCCCAAGGGGCGGCTGCGCTCATGGGCTATGCTCCCATTCTTTCGGGCATACCATCTTGTCTTCTCTGAACCCCTCTCTGCTCCTATACCGCTGTGGTGGCGTATCCTTGCTCGTGCTCTGACCGCGCGCCCAGGGAGTGTTGAGGTCCACTGTGTAGGGAAATCAGATACCGTACTTTTTCCTTGCGCGAAGAGCATTGTGTACGATTGTCGAACCGATAACGTGTTTGATCTCCCTCCGAAAATACTAGTCGCGTGGGGGTTGCCGTCAGTTAGTCTCACTCCGCACCTTGAAGCCTCTCTGTATGGTCCGCTAGAACAAGTGGCAGAGCGCTATCTTCTTTTCCATTTCTCGGCGCCGAGTATGAGGCGCAGCGTGCCGATTGCGCACGCACGCGAGATACTTGCACTGGTGCAATCGGCATTTCCAGCATACGATCTTGTGCTTACCTGTACTGCTGCAGATCGTTTGCGCACCGAAAAAATTGGTCAAGGTTATTCTATCCGCATTTTAGAAGACCTTCCGGCTGCCGCGCTCGTACGCACCATAAGAAACGCAAGCGCATACGTGGGCGTTGATACTGGCGTCACGCATCTCTCATGTCATATCTGCACCCCCTGCGTTGTTCTTGGCAACCGCTCGAATCCCTGCTGGCTTCCGTACTATGCACCGAAGGCGGAAATACTATTTGAGTCGCGTCGCTGCGGATGTCACGGAGACAAAACCGGTGATTGTACTGAAGAAACACCCGAAGGTTCCGTCTATCGTTGCCTATTCGACATTTCGGCCGAGAGAGTCACGCATGCATTACACGAGCTTCTCTCGATTGATAGAGGGGTGGGTAAATGATAAAATCAATACTATGACCGCATCGCCATACTCTAAGGGATATTTTGGCGGAGGCGAGACAACACACACCGTTTCACTCAAGAAGAGGCGTTCGCGTTCGCATCGAGAAGAAATCGATGATTTCATTGCTCGTATTCCCCATGGTGCGTCGGTACTTGACGTCGGCTGCGGTCAAGGGCGTTTACTAACTCGTATTAAAGAGCAGCGACCTGATTTGCGGCTTTCAGGTATTGATATATCTGATGTTAAATCGTTAGTACCCGCAGGCGTCGCTTTCACCCAAGGATCAGTCGAAGATTTGACGAATTTTTATGCACCGAACACTTTCGATGCAGTGTTGTGTCAGCATGTCATCGAACACCTTGTGTCCCCGATTAATCTCATCGCGGGTATACGGGAGGTGCTCCGACCTGGCGGCAGCTTCTTCATAGAGACGCCAAATTGGACTAGAATGTATATGCCTTTCTCTTTCCTCTATTTTTGGAATGACTATACTCATATTCACCCATATACTCCTTTTAGCATGAGCCGGATGCTTCTTGAGTATGAATTTTCTGTTGAATCGATTCGTACGCTCCCGTCATGTACGTGGCGCATCCCTGGTCGATTCAAGAAATCGGAATTATCTAACGAAAAGAAACAGCCTCAAAAACAGTCCGTAAGCGCATTCGTATATACCCACCAGCAAAGCAGTTTTTTTGCACGCGGCCTCTCGTACTGCATCGACCCGCTCATCAAAGATTTACTTATTGCAGTTGGAACAAAACCATAATCATATGCAACCGCTGTTGCTCTACGTCAATCCTGCATGGCGTCGTAAAGGGATTCATACCCCACTTCTTAATCCATGGTGGGGAAATCTGATTGATGAGGCATCGATTTTCGCTCGTCAAATGTTCGACACCTATGCTCTCGACACGTCGGTTTACACCATAACGGACGAGAAAAAGGCAGCAGATATGGTACTCGCGCCTTACCGACATAATTGGATGCTTTCTTATGACCCCGAGCTCTTGACTGCCTGTATGCGCGTTGCGCGCGAAGAGAATCTCCCGCTCCTCCTCGATGGGGTGGGTGATATTGAGCACCCGGTTGATATAGAGAACACCTTCGTCTTGCGTTTCGGAGGGTATCACTTTATACCAGAGCGTGGGCGGATTACGGTACCTCCGTTTACGGATGACCTTTTGGAACGCACTCGAGACGGCCAGCTCGAAATTCGGAAAAAGGGAGAAGGGAAGCCTGTCGTTGGTTTTGCTGGTTGGTCCTCACTTTCTACTAAACAATTTCTCCGCACAATCATAAAAGAGTTACCTGTGCGCCTCCGGGGAGTTTTTGATTCTCGGTACCGTGCTTGTACTAAGGGTGTATTATGGCGCCGGAGGGCGATTGGAATATTGCAACGTTCTTCGCTCATCTCGTTCAATCTTCGTGCCCGCAGTTCTTTTTCTGCGAGCCACAAAACAGCGAAAGGTGATATGCGAACCTTGCGAGAAGAGATGGTCGATACCATACTGCAAAGCGATTATGCGCTCGATGTTCGCGGGGACGCGAATAATTCAACGCGGCTTCAAGAGATCTTGTCGCTTGGGCGGATCCCGGTCATCGTGGATACCGAACGGAATTTCCCATTCGCGGATAAAGTCGACTACTCTTCTTTTGCACTCATCGTTGATTTCCGCGACCTTAATTGCTTACCCGAGAAAATAGCTGAATTTCACAAAACTGTTTCACCAGAACGATTTGAACAGATGCAGAGGAACGCACGCGATGCCTATGTGAAGTATTTCCGCATTGACGCACTTATGCGGCCTATTGTGGAGGAATTGCGGGTGCAATTATCTCGCTAGCGCCACGCGAAGACCATATACGCATGCCCGGTATCACGGCCGATGATGCGGTGTGGTGGAGCAGTAGGCTGTGCAAACGTGCGGAACCCGCCTGATTCAAGCAAGGAGAGCATACTGCTTAATGGTCGTGTGAAAAATCCGGGAGCATAGTGATATTCAAGTTGAATCGCCGCAATAGAGCGCAACTTGTCTTTTGCGATAAGGTCTTCCAGTACGCCGAATTCCCCGCCTTCAATATCCATTTTGAGCAGGTCGATATTGCCGTCGATATAGTGTGAAAGTATATCGACTTCTACCGCATATGAAATAAGCGTACGCTTTTCATTTTTCATGAACTCGGTGGTACTGCCGCCGCTACTCGTCTCAACCTTTTCGTCAACGAAGAAATCTACCGAACCCTTTTCTTTTCCGAGTGCGTATGGAAACACCTGTACTTCCTTCTCCCATCCGTTCATCTCTATATTCTTCTCAAGCACCGCGCGGGCGGCGGGATTCGGTTCAAAACATATGACGTGTGCGTGTGGCGCGCGTATCTTTATGTACAGGAGTGACACGCCAATATTCGCACCGCAATCGATAACACGGATTGGCTCTTGTGTGGACGCAATGGAATATGTTTCTTTGAAGAAAATCTCGGTAAAAAGTCCAACAAAGTAATCAATTGAAGGGAAATAAAAGACGTATGGCCCTACCGGAACGTGCGCAAGAGCCCCCCCGCGTGGCGGGCTTAACTTATTCTTTAGGTGTACAAGCGTAAAGGCCCAAGCCGCTTTAAGCCCAAGAAGGGAGCGAAGTTGCGAAAACCGGGCGGCGTACCTGAAGAGTTTCATTTTCGGTCCATTCTATCCTATTGTGGTGGTAATTGCTCGTTTTTCCTCCACACAAAGAGGAGATAGAGGGTATAATTCCATACGAATCCGAGGACGATACCGGCTGCATACGCGGCATGGATAAGAACAAGATTACTTGTCTGATGCTCGGCGATGAATACAAAAAGCCATTGCAGAAAGACCGAACCGCTTACGACAAGATGGAAGCGCACGAGGCGCGACACAAGCGAGATATTGTGTCGTCGATCGTGGAATGAAAAACGATTGTTAAGATAAAAATTCGTCAAAATACCGGTTTCCGCGGCCACCACTACGGCGGTACTAAGAGAGAATATCTGCAAAAGTGGCCCAAGGATTTCAAAAGCTATTGTTTGTACAACAATTGCGACGACGCCAACCAAGAGGCTGCGTACAAGGCGCAAGCTCGCCATTTTTTTAGAGAACTGCAATACGACATCCATTGTCCTGTACTATAGCGCACCCATATCGTAAGATATAGCAATGGCATTTTTGCGGTCGCACAAAGTAGAAATCGCTATTTTTGTACTCGCGCTTGTCGTCCGCAGCCTATATTTTGGTGTGAGCCTTGAGTCTCGCGGAGGGGACACGATGGCGACCATTTCTGGGGCAGATGGGTACACGACCATCAGTCGCAATGTGCTGGTCGGCAATGGGTACTCAAGCGATATACAACCGCCGTATACACCCAATTCTATTCGACCACCGGTGTATCCGTATTTTCTCGTAGCCACATATCTTTTGTTCCATAGCTATATAAGCACGCTCGTGTTCCAAATTCTCATCGGGAGTATCTTGCCGCTCATCGGTATGGCGATTGCGGGTTACATCATCAATAAGCGTTCAGTGAGTATTGCCGTTGGCGTTTTGATGGCACTGGAGCCGTTCTCAATTCTCTTCTCGATATTTTTCTACAGCGAAACAATCTTCATGTTCCTATTCTCACTAAGTGTATTGCATCTCTTCCAATTTCTTAAGGAGGAAAGAATAATTCCACTCATTCTTTCTTCATCGCTGCTCGGACTTTCCATGTTAACGAAACCAACCGCACAATATGTCCCGATTATTTTTGTAGGCTTTATAGTATGGCACTATCGGACGAAACTCTCCCAAGCACTTATCTATAGTGCGGGATACGCACTTATTTGTCTCCTTGTCGTTTCTCCATGGTTGTATAGGAATTATCACGAATTTGGTGTAGCGGGAATTAGTGCTCAACAGGGTTCCACGCTTTACACCATTCTTGTTCCGTCGATGCTGGCGATAAAAAATGGAACAACTTTCCAACAGGAGTTCAATATCATTCTTGCACAAGGTGGTACCGATCCAAACAGCACGAGCATTTCTCAGTCTGCCGAATTCACCCACAAGGCCATTCCGATACTACTCGCCAACCCATTGCCGCTTACACTCACGTTCGCCAATACAGGACTCAATTTTTTCATCCACGACGGTATGTATGACGTCTTGAAACATGTTGGGGTTAAGCCCACGACATTTCTTGGAAAGCCCGCTCTCTTTCTGCTCTTCTCGGACCCCGGCAAATTGTTCTCCTATATCGGTAACGTCCTCTTTCAACCCCTCATCCTTATTCTTGTGGGACGTCTTGCGTGGATACTCATAACACTCTTATTTATTGCGGGTGTTGTGCGCGCATTCCGTGGGCAACAGATGACTATATACAAAACAATAGCGCTCACACTTGTTGTATATTTTATGTTGGTGGCGCTTACTATCGGCCTTGCCGTTAACGCACGCTACCGCATGCCAATCAACTTACTCGTTTTTACTTTTGCCGTAAGTGAGGTGGTGATACTCGCACAATGGATACGTTTACGCCGCATATGACAAATAGAAAAATATCGGTCGTTGTCCCTTGTTACAACGAAGAACAGACAGTCGCGGAACTTCTCAACCGCCTTCAAGCTGCGCCGACGCCCGGGTGGGAAAAAGAAATAATCGTTGTTGATGATGCATCACGTGATGGGACACGCGATATTTTAAAACAATACGAACAGACGATGCACGTTCTCTATTGCGAGAAGAATGGAGGGAAGGGCACGGCAGTGCGTCGTGGTGTAGAACAGGCGACGGGGGACTATGTGCTCATTCAAGATGCCGATCTTGAATATGACCCGGCTGATATACAGAATCTGCTCGCAATCATTGAGGCAGGTACGGCAGAGGTGGTATACGGCTCTCGCAATCTAAGTCCGCGGACACGACGAGGAGGTTTTATACCGCGTCTCGGTGTCTGGTTCATCACGCAACTTATCAATACGCTCTACCGGTTATCACTCACTGATGTATGGACCTGCTATAAGCTTTTCCCGCGGGAAGCAGTCGGCGACTTGGTCGCTGGACGTTTTGAGTCTGAATTACTTTTCACCGCAGCGCTTGCGCGCCGCAAGTATCGCTTCGCTGAAGCACCCATATCTTATGCTCCTCGCCCCATTGCCGAAGGGAAGAAAATTCGCTATCGAGATGGATTTTACGCAATTTTTATAATCATAGTGGACTGGGTAAGGCATCTATGAGGCTCTATTACATCGCAAATGCCCGTATGCCGAATGAAAAAGGGCATGGTATCCAGATTGCTGAAATGTGTGATGCCTTTATTAAGGCGGGTGTAGACCTCACGCTCGTTGTACCGGAGCGGAGCGTTACGCAGGAAGATATGAAAACGTTCTACGCGCTGCAACAGCCGGTGCCGCTCGTGCAATTATGGATTCCGAAACTCTTTGTGTTTGGGAAATTTGGTTTTTTCATGAGCTCGCTGTTCTTTATGATGTGTTATTCGTTCTTCCTTGTGGGGAGACGCATGCGGGGAGAGCGTTTTTTCATCTATACGATAGATATGGATGGATTCTCCAGTACCCTCCTTCCTTTTTTTGGGCCATGCGTTACCGAAATGCACACACCGAAGAAAATGTCTTTAGCACAAAAGATCTTCTTCAGTCGATTGCGAGGCGTGATTGCCACGACCACTCTCACAAGAGATTCATTGGTCAAGACTTTTTCGTTCCCACACAAGAACTGCATCGTAGAACCAAATGGGGTCGATGTGGGGAGATTTGCTGCTCCCCTGTCGAAAGAAAATGCTCGTCGCCGGCTCTCGCTCCCACTGTCGAGCAAGTTTGCATTTTATGTGGGCAGATTTTACGAATGGAAAGGGTTGGATATTCTCCCGGCTGCATGTCGAGAACTCCTCTCTAAGGACATTGAATGTTATGTCGTTGGAGGCACCGAACAACAGTTCAAAGAGGTTACGAGTGAGAACATCCCAGATAATTTGCACATTATGGGGGCAAAAAGCCCCACAGAAACGCCTCTGTGGCTTGCGGCGTGTGATACAGCCCTGGTATTAGGAACCGCACGTAATGACGCCTCATTCCGTTTTACCTCCCCTATGAAATTGTTTGAGTATATGGCGGCACGGGTTCCTATTGTGGCGAGTGACACCCCCGCCCTACAAGACGTACTCACGACACAAGAAACGTTTTTCTATGAGCATGATAATGCAGCTTCACTTGCGGAGAAAATAATTGAGTCAATCAACAATACGGAAGAAACTACTCTACACATCGAGCGTGCCTACACCAAAGTACAACATCACACACTCCAAGCGCGCGCGGCACGCATTCTCGATTTTATCGAAGCGGTCAAATAATATGTACATAAGAAAAGCCCTCACGTTCCGTGCTTCCTCGATTGGCGATTGTTTGATGGGGAAGTATTTGCTTGAAAATATCCATCAGCAATTCCCGAATGCTCGCCTTGGTATCGTCGTAGGAAGCCGAGCGGGTATGATACGTGATTTATGTGCGGCCTACCCGTGGCTTCTCGTGATTGAAGCAAATCGTCGCAGCCCGAAATCACTCATCTCATTGTGGAAAGATTTCCATGGGAGCGATTTAGTCGTGACCCAATATGCAGGAAAACCGGGTGGACGTTTCTCTCTCTGGAGCAAGCTTTTTGCGCGATTACTTGCGAAGAAAGGAGGACTGATCGGGTTCAGTGATGCGTCAAAGATGAATGGATTTTTGTATGACACGTTACTTCCGTTTTCGAGAAGTGCTACTCCTGCATCCGCCGAACGGGAGGCACTCCGTGCCGCGGATATTCCACGTGCGCTAGAGTGGCCAATCCTACAAGGGGGAAAAACACAGGACGCCACATCGAAATTCGACGATATCTCGGGGAATTATATTGTGGTGCATCTTTTCGCTGGTAATAAAAGTCGGGGACTGCATCCAAATAAGAAACGCGAATTACTTGAGGCGCTTACGAAAAGATTTCCTGGCACTTCTTTAGTCATAAGCGGGGGAGCCGGTGATGCAGAAGAAGCAGTGCAGATAGCAGGGGGGTTACCGACGACGGTTATTGCAGGTGAAGCAACCCTGCAAGAGCTTATGTCCATCATCAATAGAAGTCGCGGTGTTGTGAGTATTGATACAGGTGTTGCCCATATCACTGCGCAGCTAAGGAAGCCACTCGTGGTGCTTACCGGCTGTCTGGGGGCGCATTGGTGGGAAATCGAGCAATATGGGGCCGGTGCACCCATTACGGTCTGCTCCCGTGCTGACCTTTGCGCCCGCGGGCATGTGTCTAAAGACTACCCGGATTGCCTCAATGAAATAGCTGTGTCCGACGTTGTGAACGCCGTCGTACCGTTAGTTTAAAACGCAAAAGTTGCATACTTATTCTCAAAGTATGTAGCCGTGTCCTGATAGTATTCCCAGTCCAAAGGTTCGTTTGATACGACGATATGAGGAATATTACCGAACCACGCGGCAAGATTGCTGAAGGTTGAGTTGGTACCAATGACGACACTACATTTTGAAAGCAAAAAGAGATTAGTTGCCTCGTGTTCTTTGGAGAAATGAGTTTTGAGATCTCCAAATACAGAGGGCGATAGTGCGTTATCAGAGACGACGAGAAGCGCCACATCAGTGCGACGCAATTTTTTCTCGCGTATATATTCCTCTACAATATGCTGTGTGCGTTCTGGGGAGACAAGGAACTCGCCATTGTCGCACCAAGGATATGGCTTTTGTTTGATGTGGACGCCAATAAGAGTATGTTTCTTCTGAAGAGGTGACACGATGTGTTCTATGGTTTTCTGTATTTTTTGCACCGGAGCAAACGCGGTTATCAATTCATTTCGGTAGCGCGTGAGGCCGACCGGATTTCTGAAGAACCATCCAAAGAAGTAGGTTGTGGTGCACGTCTCTGTCTTTTCAGTGGGCGGCCTTGTTGGCGGAAGGTAGTGGTATTCGCTCAATGCGAGAAGGGAACATGCGGCGTGTGAACGAATCATATAACTAGCGTAAAGCGAATATACTCTTCCCCAGAGACGATTTAAAAAGCTTCCGGTCCACTTGGACAGAACAGAGAGGAGTCGTGTTGCACGTGTCTCTTCTTTGAGAAGAGTGAAGAATGGGTGTCGTTCGAAGAATGAAGGATTCGATACTGTTGCGCCAGTAGCGAGACCGCAGGCATAGACGCTCAAGTAGTTCAAAAGCTCATTTGCGAGTTCTTTGCACCCAGGTTTTATGATGACAAGTCTCCTCATAGTGGTTGCGAAAGCTCAATCCAGGGCTTCTTAAGCATGGGGAGGGCCCAGAGCGGCGTCGTGCGTGCATACCGGTGCATATAGAGGAGTTGAGCAGTGTTTGTGTACGGGAGACACTCGATGAGATTCATAAAAGATGAGTCAATGACGTGTATTCCGGCAGCACGTTCTATTGCTGTGCAATAATCAAAAATGTTATCAGTGAGGTCCCTATTCGGTCGAAATAGTTTGAGCGCGGGTGAAATCCGCGCAAGGTTAAGCGGGTAACGTGCATCGTCGTGGACGAACAAATACGGCTGCGACAGGCCGGCTTTTTGAAATAGAGCCTCTTCCTTCACACGGTCTCTTCCAACAAAGAAGCTTTCCCATTTTTTCTCTAGGGGAACATCGAATGTTTTATACACTTGACGTTCAAATCTAATCCCAGATTCTTGATCATAGGAGTCAATCGCCCGCACCTCGTCATAGTGGTTACGACCGATTCTGAACGGATTGAAAAATCGGAAGCGGTATCGCTCTTTGTGTGACCGCACCACGTGTATACGGAGATTGGTAAGGTCGCGGTACATGAATAAAACTGAAGGATAATTGCGCTCGAGACAAAAAATGCCAACAACTGCGTATTTCTTACAACACTCCCGGACGAGACCGTTACAAATTACCTCATCGCCCATTCCGTGATGGAAATCAAGTAACATGCTCGACATACGGGTGATAATACTACTATTACTTGACGAGCGTAATCTCTATATTTCGTGCAGGGAAAAGATAACAGAATCCCGTCATTTCATAGAGTTCCTGATACCGAGGTTTGCGGTTCACTAGATACTCAACGAGCCGATTGTAGAAAAAGAGACGAGATGAAGTGTAATCAAAATCAATACGCACCGAAGCAATGGTACTAAATGCAAAATCAAAGTAATACCCCCGCTTTCTCCCCATATGCGTTCCGCGGACGAAGAAATCAAAAGTGCTGACACAGAAACGTTTTTTGTGTGTCGGGTCGCCGTAATTGTTACGCGAAGTGAAATGGGGGACACGGATATGGACGGCACCCCCGGGAGCAAGTATGCGTAAAATATCTTTTAAAACGGGAATGTATTCAACATGTTCCAAAATATCGTTACACAAAACTTCATCAAAACTATTATCCGCAAAGGGTAACGGAAGGTTCTCGATATCGTGCACAATATCAACACCGGGCAGAGGGGCAGAGTCTAGATTGACCCATCCTTCCTTGATATGCGTTCCGCATCCAAGGTTTAGTTTCTGCAACACAGGAGAAGATGATTTCATTGTGGCGTGAGACAATCTGGACACCGCTCTATAGTACTATAGTATGGGTGTCATATCATCTATGAAGAAAATCCTCGTTATCGGTGAGAGTTGCAAGGACGTATTCATCTACTGTAATGCAGACCGCCTCGCCCCCGATTTGCCGGTTCCAGTGTTGACCATCATTGAGCAAAAGGAGAACCCCGGGATGGCAGCGAACGTGGAGCAGAACATAAAGAGCCTTTTTCCACATGTCGATTTGTGTACCAACGACGGCTGGGAAAAGGGCACCAAGACGCGCTATATGCATCAGTCCACCAACCATATATTTATCCGTGTGGACACAAATAATCGCATTCCACGAGTAGCGATACAGAACGTCCCTCTCTCGCAGTATGACGCCATTGCCATCTCTGATTACAACAAAGGCTTCTTGACCGAGGAAGATATTCAATACGTATGCGAACATCACAATCTCGTTTTTATTGATACGAAAAAAGTATTGGGCGATTGGGTAGCAAAGGCGAAGTATATAAAGATAAATAACAAAGAGTACGAACTCTCAAAGCCATACATCTCGCCTGCGATACAGAGCAAGATTATTTATACGAAAGGGGAGCAAGGAGCTTTCTTCAACAGGAAGAATTATCCTGTCCACAAGAAAGTGGAAGTGAGAGATCTCACGGGGGCGGGGGACACTTTCTTCGCCGCGCTAATTGTGAAATATGTTGAGACAGGAGATATCGAGCAATCAATCGTCTTTGCAAATGAATGTGCCGCTGAAGTAGTGAAGCACAAGGGAGTAACGGTAATACAGAAGAGTTAAGATTTCTTTTGGCCGTTGCGCTGACTATCACCTTTGCCGATACGGTAGGAGTCTGCTTCGTCGTGCGGGGTAGAGACCTCTATAACAATCGAAGCTTCAAGTGCGTGAAGCTGGTGGGGCTTTGTCGGCGGAATATGCACCACGTCCCCTTTTTTAAGGATGGTAACTTTCTTTTCGGCATTCGTAAGGTTGTAATGGCGTAATTCAAGCTTGCCTTCGAGCACATACCACGTCTCGTCTTTGTTCACATGAAAATGATCACTAAAGAGAGCCCCTTTGTTGAATGTGAGGAGCTTACCGCAATACTGATTGGTATTGATAATCCAAATTTCTTCCCCCCAACCTTTCGGGTGCTTTTCAGGTTTCAATATTCGTATGTCTGCCATATAATGGCAGAATATCATACCGCAGTATATAATTCCCCTCTATGACCATTCATTTTTATACCAAAGGAGATTTGAAGATTGGGGACTCTCGTCAGAGAGCGTTCCGTATTGCAGATGAATTGAATGCTCGTGGAATCGCTTCAGTTGTGCATGGGCCGCCCGTGGTGTCTCTGTCAACTACCCCATGGCCGAAGAAGTTCTCGCTTATCGTCGCAATCATCCGTTCGCTCTTTTCGATAAAGAAAGGGGATATTGTTTTCTTACAGCGGGCCATCTCAAATAAGTATTTCTTCGTCATTATGGTGGTCTACTTGACTCTTTTCCGCCGGAAGATGATTTTTGATTTCGACGACGCTATTTATATGCATGATTTTTATAAAACGAAGAAACTTACGCAAATGGCTGATGCGGTTTTCGTGTGCAGTCGAGCACTCGAGAAGTGGGTACGGCAATACAATCAGAATGTATACATCTTCCATACGACCGTGAAGCTTGCAGAGTACGCGAAATTCACCAAGGATTATTCAAAAGATTCGAGCCCAATCATTATCGGATGGGTTGGTACGGCGAAGGATCATTACAAAAACCTTGGACTTCTTGCAGAGGTGTTTAAGAAATTACTCACACAAACAACCGTTCCCTTTAAGTTTGTGCTCGTCGGCATGTGGGGATATACAAAAATCAAAGAGTTATTTGAGCCTATCACAGGCCTCAATATTGAATTCATTGATTATTTACCGCCGACGAAGATGATGGAGACAATACAAAGCTTTGATATCGGGGTGAATCCGCTCTTGGAAAAAGGCGAATGGAATATGTCACGGTCCTCTTATAAGCCCTACGAATATATGGCATGCGGGCTAGCGCAGATAACGAGCGCTGTGGGTGAAATAACCTATGTGGTGCACGACGATGTGGATGGGTACCTCGCCGATAGTGTGGATGAGTGGGTTGAGAAGCTAAAAAAGCTGATAGAGAGCCGCGAATTACGTGCCAGGCTTGGCAGGGGTGGGCAAGAGAATATCCGCAGGGAAGAAGCATATGAAGTAATGATGCCTCGGATGGTAGACATTATAACGAAACTCTAAAAACACATGAATCTCACCCCTCTCGAATACATCCTGATTGTTTCAACGCTCCTAGAGTTTAATCCATTGTTTCAGGCAATAAAAAGCGTTAGAACAAAGAGCGTGGAAGGCGTATCACTGTATACGTTTTTATCCATCAGCATCATAGGAACGTTGTGGCTCATATACGGCATCTCTATTCAAAATCTACCGTTGATTATTGGCAACGTCATAAAGTTATTTACCGCTCTCTGTGTGGTGTTTATCTATTTTAAATACCGAGCGTCTAGTATTTGAATTCATCCATTTCAGAGATACGTTTGTTGCGTGTTTCTTCGCGTATGGCTATTTCTTTGAAAACACGAATGTTGTAATAGTGGTCTTGATTGAGGTCGCCGATGACTTTCTTGTTGTCATGCAGGCTTAGTACAATGTGCTCTATGGAATAGCGGGGCTTGAAACCTAAAACCTTTTCCGCTTTTAGAGTTGAGACCTTGTAATTACGCATATCGGCAATGTTCTTTATCTCCAGGTCAATCGTCTTACCTGAAAGTTTCTCTACACTTTTTTTAACTTTTTCCCCAACATCGCCAACCGAAAAATTACCGGACGCGACATTGAAAATGCCGTTTACGTGCCCCGGAGCTTTCGTTGCCATTACAAACGCTTGTGCGCAATCGCGTACGTCATAGATTGGCCTCCAAATAGCCGGATTGTTGACGGTAATCTTGCCGTCAATCATCGCGGTCTTGTACATGGTGTTCACTATCAAATCCATGCGCATTCGCCTAGAGTACCCACAGACCGTTCCTTGGCGCAGGCTTATAACTGAAAAATTCTCATCTTGGAGGTCGAATACGCCACGTTCTCCTTGCAGTTTAGAAATACCGTAGGGGTAGTTGGATACGGCCGGCGACTCCTCATCAAATATTTTATCTTCAGTATAGCCATACACCGAACAAGAAGAGGCGTAGACAAAACGCTTCACCCCCGCTTTCTTTGCTATATAGGCCAGATACGAAGGCAGAGCAGCGTTCATAATGAAGTTCTTTGAAGGGCTGTGCTCGGCCATAGGGTCGTTCGAGAGGCCGGCTAAAAAGATGAAGGTATCAAAACCCACAAAGTCAGCTTCGGTACAGTCAAAGAGATCCCGCTGGCTGACTTTAACGCCTTTCGGCAAGTGATTGCCGAACCACAGGAGATCGATGACCTCCACTCCATAACCGGCCTTGACCAATAGGGGAACCAGCTGGGTACCAATGTATCCAGCACCGCCACCAACAAGAATTTTTTTCTTTTTTTTCATAACTATAATTACGAGCCAAATAATTTCTTGTACCGAGCGGTGTTGAGTGAGGCATCTTTGGGGACCGCAAAATGCACGTCAGTGATGGATGCTTTACCGATTGGTTTTTTGCCGCCGAGCGCTTTAGCGTACTGATACACCGAGCGTCGTCGATGTCCTAAGTGAATGACACCACTTACTCCGGCTTTGAGTACAGTAACTATCTTCTTTGCTATCTCATCGACACTCTCGCGGCTTGTGTATTGGTCAACGAAAGCTTTCTCGTAGGGGAATACTTTCTCACCGAAAGAGGTTCTGATAATAAGATAGTCATCAAGCATACGGACTGCACATTCGCCAGCAAGTTTTGACCAGGCATATTTATTCATGGGGAACACCAGGTCATCTTCTTTGTAATTGCCTTTATCGCCCCGAAACACATAGTCGGTGGAGATGTACACGAGTTTTATTTTGTAGCGCGAGCACAGTTCGGCGATGACCGCCGTACCAATGATATTGACCTCTATAGCCTTTTGCGGGGTTTTATCTATAAGCGGAGGAGAAACGAATGCAGCAGCATGAACAATCACCGAGGGACGGTGTGCGCGTATGTATCTTTCCATCTGTTTGTGGTCGGTGAGATTAAAAGAAGTAGAGCTTGGGAACTGTGCCTTTGGCAAAAGCTTTTTTAGTTCGGTGCCGAGGCGGCCACTACCGCCGGTGCACAAGACACTCTGTTGACTAAACCTTGCCATAGATAAAATTGGATGAGCGCGCATCTGCGCTCCAATCCTTCACGCTTAAACCGAGACGATCTTTATCACTGATAAGGAGTTCTTCGGATGCAATGTTTTTATCGAGCTCGGCTTTTAACCCGACTTCTGCCAAGGACCAGTCAATATCCGGAGAGAGAGGTGAAATGCCGGCTTCGCAGCCCTGGCTGTATTCACCGGTGCACAAGTATTCAATCGCAGTTGGCTCTAAAAATAAATTGCCATGGGCAAACCCGGGAGGCGCCCAAATCCATTCACCCATGTCTGCGTCGACGCTTCGCGGCATGTCATACAAAATAGCTTTTCCATAGTTTGGCGAACCAAGGCGAATATCCATCACTATGTCAATCATATGTCCGAAAAGTGTCCTCACCATTTTGCCCATAAAAGGATTCCATTGGAAATGGAGCCCGCGGAGCGTGTGGGATTTTGAAAAACTTTCGTTTTCTTGTACGAAATCGCCACTCTTGGAAAAAGGAAGATCGGGGTGTGCGGTGAGATCGCTTTTACGATAGGGTTCCGTGAAATATCCGCGATGATCTTTAAATAAGGCAAACTGCACGACTTTGATTTCGGGCAAGGCAAGGGTCTTAACGGAAAGTATTTTCATGGGTCCAGGATAGTCGTGGTTACGAGCGCTATCACGTTACTATACATAACTCTACAAGGTCTTACAAAAGTTACGGAAGAGGCCCTTTAGTACCTACCCCACGAGCTATTGACACAAGAGGCAGGGTGTGCTATCCTAGACGCAGATCTTTGAAAGATTCAAAATACATGAGACGAGCTGTTTACGGCTCAATTTTTACAATCCACGGGCCGTAAACAGCTCGTCTCATGAAGGGTCGCAGTCGCTCGTCTGACGGTTCAGGCGCAAGGAGAGTCACGATGTCGAACAAAATCGTTCCAATTCCACAAGACGTCGAGCACACGTGGAAGATGGAAGTGGCACCGGGATTCTTCCGGGCCTCTAGCCCCCGGTTCGGCACGCTGACCTTCGGGCTTCGTCCTGAAGGGCCAAGTGCCGTCGGCTGGGCATGGAAGGAAATCGGCGGTGGCGGGGTGAATATTGTCCCGTACGTCGTCATCGAAGGTCTGTTGTACATCGGCATGATTTACGAGAAGCGGCCGATGCTTCCGACGGGCTGGGGGTGGAATATCCCCCGAGGATTTCTCGAGCCGGGGTCTACGCCGCTTCAGTCGGCCCGGAAGGAGTGGGAAGAGGAGGTGGGGTCCTCGGCCGAGCGCTTGCAGCAGCTAAAGGGTTCACCGCAAAATCCGAACTCGACCTTCTTCGACATCTCGGACGGAAGCGGAACGCAGGTCTTCGGCTTCTTCACGAAGCCCGAGGAAGTCGAACAGGACGATCTCGTATTGATACCTGATCTCGGCAACGCCCCCGCCCCCAGCTTCGTCTTCGTCGGTAACCGCTTTACCCCCACGTCCAAGATGGGGGAAAAGATACTCGCGTGTCGCTTTTTCCCCTGGTGGGTTGCCGCGACGGGCGAGGACGCGAACAGCTCAAGTGGATTCGCCAGACTGTTGGCGAATCATCGGGAACTCGCGAAGTTCCTCGACCAGTAACCGCCTCACCGGGCGGAAGAAAGGACCACCGTCCTGGCTTCCCCTCGGTGCGGCGGTTCTTTCTTTTTTGTGAGAGAGAACATAGAATAAGCAGAAAGAATTAACTCTATGTCTGAAAAAGAAACGTACATCGACTTATTGAAAAATGTGCTGCTCGATTACCATCGAACAGGAATGGAGTACAAGCCGCTTCAAGCTTTCAATCGTCATTGGAAAAATCGCTTGTTGCAGGTGATGGACAAGTATCTTCGTACGAAAGGATTCGCAGTCGTCCGTATGAATCCATATGAACACAGAGAAGGATATAAAGAAAATAGATTAAGACATTTGGGGCCAGCGAGCGCTGAAACAATGATTGGCGTAGCGCGTATGGACAATATCGAGTATTGCATTCGAGAAATAGCAAAAAATAATGTCGAGGGAGATTTGATTGAGTGTGGAGTATGGAGAGGCGGAGCGACTATTTTTATGAAAGCATTGGTAGACGAACTCAAACTAAAAAAGACAGTATGGGTAGCTGATTCCTTCAAGGGTTTGCCGCGTCCTGATGAAAAGTATGCAGTAGAGAAAGACGACCACCACTACATTTTTGATGAGATGGCCGTTTCACTCGCAGAGGTAAAAGAAAACTTTCGAAAGTACGGTCTTTTGGATGAGAAGATCCAATTCCTTGAGGGATGGTTTAAGGACACGCTTCCCACTGCGTCAATTGAGAAACTGGCGTTACTTCGCGCCGACGGAGACATGTACAGCTCTACCATTCAAATCCTAGAAAATCTCTACCCGAAGCTTTCCAGTGGAGGGTACTGCATTATTGATGACTACGGTATGATACCGAACTGTCGCAAAGCAGTCGATGACTATAGAGAGGCGCACAACATAACAGAAAAGATTATTTCTATTGACGAGGAAGGGGTGTACTGGAAAAAATTGAAGTAGAAAGTCCATACAGATTGATTAGATTGTATTTTTAAAGTATCATCACGCGATGAAAGGATTCGGTTCGTCAACTATTCTAGTATGTGGGGGAGCCGGATTTATTGGCTCTAATTTTATCCGACAAGTGCTGTCTACGTCGGCGAAAGCAAGAATCGTCTGTGTTGATGCACTCACCTATGCCGGCAACAAGGAAAATCTGAAAGGACTTCCCGCAAAACGTTTTACCTTTATCAAGGGAGACATTACGGACCGGGTGCCCATGAAGCGACTTTTCGAAAAATATGCACCCGACTATGTAATCAATTTTGCCGCGGAGTCGCATGTTGACCGAAGCATCCATGTTGGTGCCGAAGCATTCGTTCATACGAACGTACTCGGCACCACCGTGCTATTTGAAGCACTTCGGCACACACCGTCGATACAGAAATTCGTGCACGTGAGTACGGACGAGGTATATGGCGCATTGCCGCTTGGCTCGAAGAAGAAGTTTACCGAGCAATCGCCGCTTGCACCCAACTCCCCGTATGCTGCTTCGAAAGCGTCTGCGGATCTTGTTGCGCGCGCATATCATGTCACCTACGGGTCGCCGATTGTGGTTACGCGTTGTTCCAACAATTACGGTCCCTACCAGCACCCGGAAAAGCTCATACCGTACTCCATAACGCGACTGATAGAAGGGAAACCGATAGCGATATACGGGGACGGAAAATATGTACGCGACTGGATTCACGTTGAAGACCATTGTTCAGCCCTCGCTCTTGCTCTCCTCAATGGTGTGCCCGGCGAAGTTTACAATATCGGCGCAGATGATGAGATAGATAACCTCACGCTCGCAGAGCGAATGCTCAACTATTTCAAGAAAGACACATCAGCCATTGTATTTGTGAAGGATAGACCGGGCCACGATCGCCGATACGCCATCAACGCTTCAAAAATAAAAAATGAGCTCGGATGGAAGTCGACGCACTCGCTCCGTACTTCATTTGAACCGACTATCGCGTGGTACGTGGAGAATATGAATTGGGTGCGTCGTGCACTCATGCGCGCAGGGAGAGCAAATACACACATATAGTCTTTATAAAGATAGAGTCCGCAGACCCTCTCTGAAAGAGCGCGGATGGAATGACAAATCCTCTTGAGCAAGAGAGTTGTCATAATTCTTCGCACATTTGAGCCTACACACTTGATCGGAGGCGGTGGCGAATAGGAAAGAAAGGAAAAGAGGGAGGGGGAAAAGCAGAACCCTTTCCCCAAAGGTTGAGGCGATAGTTTCTACCACCTCGCGAAAAGAGAGAACTGAGGGTCCGGCGAGGATGTACGTTTTATTCTGGGGAGAGAGGGTAACCGCACGGACAATGGCTTGTATCGCGTCATCTGCATAAAGAGGCGCTAACACCGTACGGGGAATGTACGGAGCGATAGGGAAGCGACGAACGAGAGAAATGAGTTTTGATATCCCCTCATTACTTGCTCCTCCATAAATCTCGGATGGTCGGATGATAGTAAAAGGGAGCCCGCTTTCTCTCACTATTTTTTCCGCCTCTGCTTTTGAAGCTCCGTAGCTACCACAGTCGGCACCCAAGGCGGCGGTGCTGATGTACACGAAATGCGATGCCCGAGCAGCACACGCAGCTTGAACGACACGCAAGGTGAAGACGACATTGCTTTCCACATACACCTTCTGACTCGCGTGCGTTGCTGCCGCGGCGTGGATGACGGTGGCGCCCTTGGCGATGGTAACAGTAGAAACTATTCGGACGTCAGCGAGCTTCGGGAGCGGTCGGCGGTGTTGAAGCAGCTCCATGCGGGCGGCGGGAAATTCTTTCCGTAATGCAGAGACAATCGAAGCGCCGAGGAAACCCGAAGCGCCAGTGATAAAGAACGACCTAGCGTTTTCGGAATTCATGCATTCTGGTGCACCGATAGACAATGATATTTTTCAGGAATTCCAGGATTGCCGTAGTGCGGATGAAGGAACGACGATGCTTATTTTCATGGAAAACGGTCGGTACTTCAATGATGCGAAAACCAAGATAACTCGCCTGAATCATCATTTCTGCATCGGCGAACCAATCTGTAGATTTCAAATCAAGTTTTGCATATGCCTCTCGAGTGAATATTTTAGGTTTTGAATTGATATCGTGAAGATGGATTTTCGGAAAAAAGACCTTCAAAAGAGCGTTGAAGACTTTCGAAATGAGCTTGCGCTTCCACCCATCGAATCTCCCGACTCGGTATGTCTTCGCACAGTCATACGTACCAGAACGGAGCTCCGTATAAATGCGAATGACATCTTCTGCCGGCATTTGGCCGTCACCATCAATGAGTGCGATTGTCTTGCCGGTAGCGGCCACAAGACCGCTGTTGAGGTCCCAGCCCATCATACCTTCTTTTGGCTTACAGACGACGATGATATGCGGATCACGCTCGGCAAGTTCTTTCACCACCATTGGTGTCTGGTCCGTGTTTTTTTCGTGCGCATTGTAATTGGCGACCAAAACCAGTTCATAGGAAAGACCATGAGTCTCAAGAAGCTCTTTCATTTCTCTCACGAATTCTGAAATGGAGGAGGCCGCTTTGTAGCAGAGAATAACGACCGAAATGTCGGCAGCTTTTTCCATAAAAGCTAGTTTACCACGCCACCTTGATTCGAGGTCGGAAAGTGTTACACTCGAGCGCATATCCACTTCGTGGCACACCGATATGAAATTGACCTATCCGAAACACCATTTCGTCAAAACAGGACCCCTCACCCATTGCCAGATTTGCAATTCATCTAAATTGCATCTCATTCTTGATCTTGGACATCAGCCACCGTGCGATTCCCTGCTCACGAAAGAGATGTTGAACGAACCAGAAACGACCTATCCTTTGCGTATGGTGTGGTGTGAGAAATGCACCGGTGTCCAGATAGATTACTGCGTCGATGGGAAGGTAGTCTATCATCCGGGATACCCGTATCGAAGTGGCATCTCCAAGCCACTCGCCGACTATCAGCGGCTGATTAGTCACTCCCTCATTGAGAAATACCATTTGAATAAAAATGATCTCGTTATCGATGTCGGCTCGAATGACGGTACACTCTTGAGCGGTTTTAGGAAGAAAGGCATCAAGATTCTCGGCGTTGAGCCGACCAATATTGCCAAATATGCGAATGCGCACGGCATCAAAACACTTCAATCTTTTTTTGATATTAAGACCTCTGAAAAGATAAAAAGGGAATACGGCAAGGCCGCGGTCATCACGACCACAAATGTCTTCGCGCATATGCAGACGATTGGCGAGGTTATTATGGGGGTCTATAATCTGCTCGAAGATGATGGCGTGTTTATTTCTGAAACGCATTATTTGCTCGACGCGATACAGGGCGGTCAATTTGACACTATTTACCACGAACACCTGCGAACTTATTCATTAACGTCTCTCATCGCTTTGTTCAAACAGTACGACTTTACCGTAACTGATGCGGAGCGCGGTACCAGGTACGGCGGCAATATCCGTGTCCATGTCACAAAGGGTAAGAATAGACCCGTAAGTATGAACGTGGCTCGCTTATTGAAACTAGAAAAGGCTGTGGGATTGGGCAAGATACAAACCTATGAGAAGTTTGCACGACGGGTGAAAAAGGCACGTCTTGAGTTTATGGAATTTCTCATCAAGACTAAAAAATCTGGGAAATCTATCGTTGGCAAGTCGTCTCCCGGGCGTGCGGCAACGTTGCTTAACTACTACGGTGTCGATAAGGAAATGATCCCGTACATTGGCGAAGTCGATAAGGGTTTGAAGATAGGTATGTACCTGCCGGGGAAACATATTCCTATCGTGCACGAAAAAATACTCTTCAAAGATAAACCTGCCTACGTGGTAATGCTTGCGTGGCACTACGGAGAATTCATTATGAAGCGATTGAAAGCGGCGGGATTGAAATCCGATTTTGTCATCCCATTGCCCGATTTCCGCATCGTTAAAAACTCAAAAGTGTAGTGTGTTGAATATCGGCATCATTGGTTCTGGTTTTGGGACGACAGGCTTATTACCGGCTTTTACGTCTGTAAAAGGATGCAGGGTCGTTGGTGTTTGTACGAAAAGGACAGATTGGCGAGCCTTTCTCAAGAGAGAAGACATTGATGCTATTGCGATAGCCGTCCCTCCCCGTGCCCAATATGAGATTACGAAAGTAGCCATAGCAAAAGGGTTGCATGTGTTTGCCGAGAAGCCACTCGCCGCTACGGTTGTGCAGGCACGAGCATTACTCGCGCTCGCGCGAAAGAAAAAGATTGTGCACGGCATTGATTTTATGTTTCCCGAAATAGCAGAATGGAAGAAGGTAAAGCGACTGCTTGATTCAAAAAAGTTCGGGAAACTGAAGCATGTCTCGGTGGAGTGGAGGTGGCTGAGTGGCGATATACGTTTTAAGAAATGGTCTTGGAGAACTAAAATTAAAGAAGGGGGTGGGGCATTATCCTTTTATTTCTCTCATGGTTTGCATTATCTTGAGCATTTTGCGGGTGAAATCGTTGAAGCAAAAACTTTGTTTGAATATACGCCTCAAAATCCTAATGATGGTGAGTCCGGCTTTGATATGTCTCTGAAGTTTAAAAAGGGGATTACCGGAGACGTTCACCTCTCATCCAATTCTCGCGGGTCAGCGAAGCATAAGCTTGTTTTTACCTGCGAGCGTGGAAGGATTGTACTCGAAAACAAAAATGCAGTGGTCGATAACTTCACGGTAAAAACATATGGTGAGACGGGGAAGAAGCGTGTAAAAGTACTGAAAGATGTACAGCTAAAAAATGAGGATGAGCGGGTAAAGATTGTAAGGATATTGGCGAAAAGATTCGTACATGCCTGTGCGCGCCACGTGCAGATGTCGCCCTCCTTCGTCGAAGGCCTGCGCGTGCAGGAGTTGATAGAGAAGGTTCGCGCACGCAAAATGTAACTTTTGTGACTTATCAGATGTACTATATTCACATAGTCTTATGAAAGCAGTCATTTTAGCCGGCGGGTCGGGTACGAGGCTGCACCCGCTTACGCTCTCAACCAACAAACACTTGTTACCTGTCTTTGATAAACCGGTCATCTACTATGCAATTCAGAAATTGGTTGACGCCGGAGTAGAAAGAATCATGATCGTCACGTCGCCCCACCACATTGACGCGTTTGTAAAGCTGCTCGGCTCCGGTCAGCACTTCCTGTCGAAGAGGAAAGAAGGGAAACAGATACAGATTGTGTACAGCATCCAGAACGAGCCGAGCGGTATCGCCCACGGGCTGTACTTCGCTGAAGATTATGTGGGTAGTGAAAATTGTGTTTTGTTTCTCGGAGACAATATCATTACGGACGATATCGCTCCCGCCATTAAAAAGTTTAAGAAAGGTGCGGCCGTTTTCCTGAAGAGAGTGCCGGACCCAAAGCGTTTTGGTGTAGCGACTATAAACAAAAAGGGTATCGTGACAGCCATTGAAGAAAAACCACTGAATCCCAAGAGTAATTTTGCAGTTACCGGACTATATATATATGACAACAGCGTGTTTAAGAAGATACGCAATGTTCCAAAAGGCGAGCGGGGAGAATATGAGATAACACATGTCAACAATCAGTACATCGCAGAAAATGCTCTGCACGCGCATGTCCTGCAGAAAGAGTGGTTTGATATTGGTACGATAGAAAGCCTCCATGAGGCATCGGTATTTATGCGAAAACAGTCAAAAAACGCGAAAAATAAATTGAAGAAATGAAAGAGAACCTCGACCTTTCCATAGTCGTGTTGAATTACAACACCTCCGATCTTCTGAACGACGCGCTTGAGTCTATCGTGTTGACTGTAGGTGATCTTACGGTTGACGTAACAGTCATCGATAATGCCTCCACTGACGGTGGATTCTCGCGCGTGGATGCGGTATATAAGAATGATGCGCGTTTTCGGTTCATAGAGAATAAAGAAAATATAGGATGGGCAATGGTGAATATGATGCTCGAGACACGAGGAAAATATGTCCTGACACTTGACCCGGACGCGATGCTCCACAAAGGGGCTATGCAGGCCTTAATGGCGTTTATGGATGCCACGCCGGACGCCGGTGGTGCAACGGCGAAGCTTCTGAATAAGGACGGTTCTCTGCAATTCTACTATCGCCGCATCATGACGCCGCTCTACTTTTTCTTTACCACGATTATCGGAAGAGTGATTGATAAATATATGCTCGGACTCCGCTACTTTAAACGTTATCGGTATGACAGTATCGACATGACCCGCGTGACAGAAATAGAGCAGCCCGCGATACCGTGCTTTATATGGCGAAGAGCGGCGGTTGGCGCGTACATCATTGACCCAGAACTCGGCTTCCAGTTCACCGATGTCGATATGTGCAAACGGCTCTACGATAATGGATACAAGGTGTACCTCGTCCCAGAAGCCGTTGTGACCCACCTGAAATCAACGTCGTACAGCAGAAGGGGGGATGCATGGCGACGACGTATGTATAACCACGCCATCAAAATCTATTTCAGGAAACATTACTCGAATTTTTATCCGTTATTCCTGATTCTTTTTTCGTTTGATAGGACTCTCCGCGCGCTTTTCCGGTATAGTATAGGACGCGAACCGGCCCAGTAACTATAGTTATTCTGGTATCGTTGTAACACAATATGTCTCCGCAGAATGAGCGAACTATCGTTTTCCTTTCGGAATTGAGACAGATAGAGGAATTTGAGAAATTTCTTTCAACCCATGCCGATTTGCGAAAAGAGGGATACTGTGTGATACCACTGGATGCGGAAATAGAACACGCTCTGGCAGAAAAAAGGATACCATTTCGATCGGGAAGAAATTACCGTACCCATGATGCCGAGCCGATGATACAGGGAGAGGCGTGGCTTTTGTCCCTATTCGATAGCGAGCAATGGTCGTTCTTTCGTTATCGCAGTGTGTCGCTCTCCCGTCTCTACTTCTTCCCCTTTCAGGCATACCTCGCTCCGCTTCTTTATTATGCTGATATTGTGGCAAACGTTCTCACACGGCATCCAGGTATTCAGCGCTGTATCGCTTTCCCTCCGACTGTCGGGGTGCCGCCGATGGGATTCTCACTGGAAGTCCACAAAATCAGAACGGTTCCCGATGTCGTTGCGTGCCTCGCACAGGAACGCGGCAAAGAGGTGCTCATTCCGGAAAGCATCGTGCCGGCACAGACGCGGACATCCAACCTCTCTTTTTTCATTAAAAGAATGTTGTTCGGTTGGGGTATCGGTATTCTGAACGCCTTTGTCTCATTGCTCCGTCGTCCACGGCGCCTCCGTGTACTCGCAAGCGACTATTGGGGTTATCTCGAGCCATATGTAAAGAATTTGGGTTCGGCCGAAATCTTTCTGCTGGATCGCATGCAAGCATTCAAAGCGGGGTTCTCAAATATCTGGAGATTTCGTATGCGTTTTGTGCATCTGGATGCTTATGCCGGAGGAAGTTCCTCTGAAAGAGAACAGGCACAGGAACGCATCCCGAAAGAATGGGAGACCATCAAAAAGGATCCGAACTTCCCGAAATTCCTATTTCGCGGTTTCTCCATTCAACCACTGGTAATACAGGCACTCGATACGATTATTGCAGATGTTATTTCACATGTTTTGAAAGACATTGATGATTCATACGCATTGCTTGCGCGCGTGAAGCCGGACGTCGTTGAGCTACGCTCGACCATGAGCGGGCAGACGCATTTCGTCATCCTGGCACAGGTTGCTCGTGCGCTCGGAATACCCTCTCTCGAAATGCAGCATGGAATAGAATATTACGGCCCCGGTTCGATGGATCGGCGGCACAGCGCAGAGCATATGGGCGTATATGGACCGCTCACGCAGAGGGAATTGCATACTGCAGAAGACAGTATTACCACGCACGTTATCGGCTCTCCACGTTTCGATATCTACGCCTCCATTTCTGAAACAGATCGAACTACACAAACCACTTTGCACACAGGGATAACTGTGCTGTGCATCGCACCGCCGATTACACCCTCCGTAATTGATACTTTCGATATTGAAGAATATTTTTCTTCGATAGCTCAAGCTGTGCGAAAGATACAAAACGTTTCGGTCATCATAAAATTCAGGCCCGGACCCTACCGCCAGTCTTTCTATGAGACGGCCGTCGCGCATACATTTGAAGGTGTACCGCATCGCATTGCCCAATATGAATCCCTTGCCGAGCTTTGCCCACAAGCGGATATTGCTGTGTCGAATTATTCGACCGCCACGCTTGAGGTGCTCCAGTGTGGTACCCCTCTTATCTATTTCGGTGTTTCTCCGGGATTTGACCTCATGGCCGACTTATATTTTGCGCCTCACAAGCAAGAAGGCGCATTGATGATTGTAAAAACGAAAGAAGAACTCGCATGTGCTCTAGGGACTCTTGCGAAAGATCCGCAGGCTCGTGAGCAATTATCCCAGGCGGCCGCCTCTTTTCTCAAAAAAGAATACGCGTTTGACGGCAAAGCCAGCAAGCGTGCCGCGGCGCTCATTATCTCCCTCGCATCTTTACCGTCGCGATAAAGGTTATTATAGGCCTATGCGCGTTATTGCTCGGCTGGATATCAAAGGGCCAAATGTAGTCAAGACGGTTCGCACTGAAGGACTGCGCGTCGTGGGTAATCCGGAAGTGCTCGCAAAGAAATATTACGATGGAGGCGTAGACGAATTGATCTATATGGATATCGTTGCGAGTTTGTACCAGCGTAACCTCGATTTTGAACAACTCAAGTTGGTCTCGGAGAATATCTTTGTGCCGCTCACTGTGGGTGGCGGTATTCGTTCACTCGGTGATATCGAAGCTGCGCTTCGCGCTGGAGCGGACAAGGTTGCGGTCAATACGTTCGCCGTGCATCATCCAGAATTCCTGAAAGAGGCAGTAGAACGATTCGGCGCGCAGTGCATCGTACTTTCCGTCGAAGCGAAGAGGATTGGTGAAGGGAAGTGGGAGGCATATACCGACGGCGGCCGCGAGAAGACGAATGTCTATGTACTCGAATGGGTCGCACACGCTATAAAACTTGGCGTCGGAGAGATTCTTGTCACGTCGGTTGATACAGATGGCACGAAGAACGGCTACGATCTCGAACTTATCCGTGCGGTTTCGGATATTTCACCAGTGCCTGTTATTGCACACGGTGGCGCAGGCAATGCAGAAGACATACTCGCGACCGTGCACGCGGGCGCCGATGCGGTGTCGGCTTCTTCTATCTACCACTACAACCTTATTTCAGTACCGCAGGTAAAAGAATTTTTACGCGCGCAAGGCGTCACTATACGTATATGAAAAAGGATCCAACCATCGTTATCATTGATTCTGGCGTCGGGAATTTATGGAGCGCCCTAAAGGCGGTGCGCCGTTTTGCACCTTCTGCGTTCATTACCGAAGAGAAAGAGAAGGTCGAAACAGCAGATGCGATTATTCTTCCCGGCGTTGGAACCTTTAAGGCAGGAATGGAAGGCCTCGCCGTACGCGGCCTTGTTGAGCCCATACGTGTTGCAGGGAAGCGCGGCATGCCGATACTGGGAATATGCCTCGGCGCGCAGCTCCTGCTCGAGCGTGGTTATGAGTTCGGAGAGTATGAAGGCCTTGGACTCATTAAAGGGGAAGTGCGCCGGTTCCCCGAACTGCCAAAGGGCATCAAGGTGCCCGCCATAGGATGGCAGGAGGTCATGCCGGCGGTTGCGCCAAATGCAAAAAAACTCTTTGAAGATATTACGAATCCGTTCTTCTATTTCGTGCATTCCTATGTGCTTGCGCCTTCCTCGACAGAGTCATCGCTTGCGAGTACGACCTATGGCGATTATGCTTACTGTGCGGTGGTCGGACAGGGGAATATCTATGGGACACAGTTTCATCCCGAGAAAAGCGGCGAGGCAGGCCTGCAACTCATACAAAATTTCATCAATTCAATTTAGATATTTTATGACAACAGCTGGTATGTATGGGCTCCCCATTGACGTGAAGTTTTGCAAGAAATGCGTCATTTCAAATCAACGGCCGAGCTCCACGGTGGAGTTCAAGAATAAAGCAGATTCCAAAAAAGAGACCATTCATTTTGATGAGAATGGTGTCTGTGATGCCTGCGCATTTGCCGAAAAGAAAAACGCTACTATTGATTGGGAAAAACGAGAACAGAAACTGAAAGCCCTCTGCGAGGAACACCGTTCAAAAGATGGCAGCTACGATTGTCTTGTGCCGGGAAGCGGGGGTAAAGACAGTGTCATGGCGGCGCATCTTTTGAAATATAAGTACGGTATGCATCCCCTGACCGTAACGTGGGCACCGCATATGTACACACCATGGGGATGGAAAAATTTTCAGTCGTGGATTCATTCCGGCTTCGATAACTATTTGTGTACACCAAACGGTAAAGTTCACCGCCTACTCACTCGGTTGGCCGTTGAGAATCTTTTTCATCCGTTTCAAGCTTTTATGATCGGACAGAAAGCACTTGCGCCGAAAATGGCGATTCTTTTCAATATCCCGCTTGTCTTCTATGGCGAGAATGAGGCCGAATATGGCAATGCGGTCGCGGATAACACGAGCGCCATGCGGGATTGGAAATATTTTACCGCCACCGATGATGCTGACATCTATCTCGGCGGAACATCACTCAAGGACCTGAAAGAGAAGTATGGTGTTGATCGTGGAGAGCTTGCGCCCTATTTGCCGGCGGACCCCAAAGCAATACAGAAACTAGGTATGGAGGTGCATTATCTCGGCTACTATCTCAAGTGGCGACCCCAGGCAGCCTACTACTACGCCGCCGAGCATGCGGGTTTTGAGGCGTCTCCGGAACGCACGCCCGGCACATACAGCAAATACAACTCCATAGATGACAAGATAGATGACTTCCACTACTACACGACCTTCATTAAATTTGGCATCGGTCGTGCCACCTACGACGCCGCGCAAGAAATTCGCAATGGAGAAATCACACGCGAAGAGGGTGTCGCGCTCGTGAAGCGTTTTGACGGAGAATGGCCGGAACGCTTTGCGGACGAGATATTCAACTACCTTTCCATTTCTGAAAAAGAATTTCCTGAAGCATACAAAGCGTTCAAGCATCCGGGAATGACGCGTGAATATTTCATGCAACTTGCCGAGAAGTTCCGCCCACCGCACCTCTGGAAGAAAGAGGGAAGCGAGTGGAAATTACTCCATCAGGTTTCCTAGTATGTATAAAGATAAAAAAATACTCTGTATCATCCCGGCACGCGGCGGCTCTAGGCGCTTGCCGGGGAAGAATATAAAACTACTGAACGGCGTTCCGCTCATCGGCTACGCCATTCGCGCGGCAAAAGGATCGCAGTACGTCGATACGGTTATTGTCTCAACTGATGACGAAGAAATCGCTCGTGTCGCTCGCGAGCAAGGAGCCGACATGCCGTTTATGCGCCCAACCGAACTCGCGAGTGATACTGCGACGACGCTTCCGGTGTTGGAGCACGCGGTTGGTTTTCTTGAAGAAAAAGGACTACACTTCGACCTCATCTTGCTCATCCAACCGACTGTTCCCGGCGTTGAATCCCACGATGTTGACGCGGCGATAGAGAAGCTCGTCGTCACTGGCGCTAATTCATGTGTCTCGGTATGTGAGATTGTTGAACGACCAGAATGGATGTATCGCATGGGCGAAGGAGCACGCGTAACCCCTTACGTAGAGACCACGGTGACACACAGCCAGGATATGGAAAAGTTATATCGTGTGAATGGGGCAGTATACGTGATGACCCATGACACAGTGATGAAAAGACATCTCATTCGGGACAATGAGAGCTGTGTAGCGGTCATGATGCCGATGGAACGTTCCACCGATATTGATACCCCGATGGATTTTATAATCGCTGAAACCCTTTTGACAAAACCATAGTTTAATAGGGTACTCATGAAAACATCACAGACAACCATCTTTGACCTTACGGGGAAGGTCTGCGTCATTATTGGCGGAGCCGGTCTCATCGGCACAGATTTTTCACGCCGTTGCGCCACTCATGGCGCAACAGTGGTTATCGTCGAGCGCAACGAGAAAAAAGGGCAGGCGCTCGCGAAGCGCATTTGTGAGAATGGCGGCACGGCGGTGTTTGAACAGTGCGATACGACTGATGAAGTCTCGGTCGTACGTCTCGTCGAACGAGTTTGGAAGCGCTTTAAGCGCGTAGACGGTCTCGTAAACGCCGCGCATTTCAGTACGGGGCGTCCGGGAGAATCGATGTTGGAAGTACCGTACAGCGACTTTCTGGAATATCTTGGCATGCATGTGGGGGGACCGTTTCTTGCCGCTCGGGAGTTTGCGAAAAAAATGATTAAACAAAAAAGCGGTTCCATTGTGTTTATGGGTTCCATCTACGGCGGCACCGCCCCGCGTTTTGAAATATATGAGGGAACGTCGCAGACCGTTCGGGCAGAATATGCTGCTGCTAAAGCTGCGCTTGTTCATCTCGCTCGTTTTTTGGCGAAATATCTCGGACCACACGGAATTCGGGTAAACGTACTGTCTCCAGGGGCTGTGCAAAATAAACAAACCCATTCTGTTGTTAAGGCATACAACAAACAGGTTGTGTTGGGGAAGCGCATGGCGCATCCTGATGACATATCTCCCGCACTCATCTTTCTTTTCTCAGAGGCCTCAAAGTATGTAACGGGGCAGAATCTTATCATCGACGGCGGATGGACGCTATGAAAAAACAAAAGAGAATACGGATTGGAACATTTATTGTTGGTGAAGGACGACCAGTCTTTATCATTGCGGAAGCGGGCGTCAATCATAACGGAAGTATTGCACTCGCTAAAAAGCTCGTGGATGTAGCAAAGGAAGCGGGAGCTGATGCAGTGAAATTCCAGAATTTTACCGCAGAAGAGGTTACGACCGCTGATGCTGGTATGGCAGAGTATCAAAAGCGCAATACAGGGAAATCAGAATCGCAAATAGAGATGATACGAAAATTCGAGCTCCCCGCGTCGGCATTCAAAGAGATTTCTGCTTACTGCAAGAAAAGGGGCATTATGTTCCTTTCCGCGCCGCACGGTGGTTTTGCAAGCGTGGATGTACTCAAGAATTTGAACGTTCCTGCGTATAAGTTCGGTTCCGCTGACCTCAACAACTTGCCGGTGCTTGCATATACGGCGCGTTTCAAAAAGCCCCTTATCATCTCGACCGGCATGGCAGACATGAGAAGTATCGCCGAAGCAGTTCAAACCATCCGCAAAGCCGGGAACGACAAGATAGTGATATTCCATTGCACGACGGATTATCCGACTCGACTCGAGGACGTTAACATGCGGGCGATGCAAACCATCCGAGACACCTTTAACGTAGTCGTCGGATACTCCGACCACACGGTTGGAGATGAAGCATCTATTATTGCCGTTGCGCTTGGCGCGAACGTTCTTGAGAAACACCTGACCCTCGATAACAGTATGACAGGTCCCGATCATAAAGCGTCGGCGAACCCGGAAGATTTTAGAAACTATGTGCAGGCGATACGCGATGCTGAAATGATGCTCGGCTCGTCTAAAAAAATGATAGTGAAGGCGGCTCGGCAGTATATGCCGCTTGTGTTGAAGAGTGTCGTTGCGCGCGGTCATATTAAGCGCGGAGAGAGATTGACGAGAGAAAACCTCGCCATTAAGCGTCCCGCAGGAGGACTGCCGCCGAAGTTCTATTTCGATATGCTTGGTAAGCGCGCGACTAAAGATTTGAGACCTGACCAGTTCATCCGTCGAGGCGACTATGCGAAGTAGAAAAAAGAAAAAGGTGCTCGTTATTACCGGCACTCGTGCCGAGTATGGGTTGTTGCGTCCTGTCATACGAGAGATACGCAAGAGTAAGGTGCTCACATTGCGGTTGCTCGTGACCGGCATGCACACGCAAAAGAAATACGGCAAAACCATCGATCTTATCAAAAAAGACCACATACCCATTTCATCGGTCGTACCGATTGGTCAAAATGATTCGATGCTCATGGCGCTCAGCAAAGAAATCGTCGGTATAGAGAAATACTGTCTCAAAGAACGACCGGATGTACTTCTTGTTGATGCGGATAGAGGTGAGGGTTTTGCGGGGGCTCTTGTTGCCGGTCACCTCTGTATTCCGCTTGCTCACATGGGAGGGGGAGACACGAGTGGTTTTGGAGTAGATGAACCCATCAGGCACTCAATAACAAAATTCGCGCATGTGCATTTCCCAATCTCTGTAGAGAGCGCGAAACGCATACAGCGCCTTGGCGAAGAGGCGTGGCGTATCCATATGGTAGGCACGACGGCGTTTGAAGAGGCACTGTCGACCAGGCTCCCGGATAGGAAGCAACTTGCGAAACGTTTGAGACTCGACGCAAATCTTCCGTGGATATTGTTCACCCAACACCCGACCCCGCTTGATTCCACCCCGGTGAGTCAGCAGATAGTTCCGTCTCTGAAGGCTCTTAAAAATGTTCGGGCGGAAAAAATACTTATCTACCCGAACTCCGATACCGGAGCAGATATTGTTATTCGGTCGATAGAGGCATTAAGAGGAGAGCGTCAGGTGCACATATACGCATCCTTTCCCCGTAACGTATACCTCGCACTCCTCAAAGAAAGCGATATTGTCGTCGGTAATTCAAGTTCAGGGATTGTGGAGGCAGGGTTCTTTCATAAGCCGGTCGTTGATATCGGCAATCGGCAGAAGGGACGCGAACACGGCCGGAACGTCATTCATGTTCCGTATGATGAGCAAAAAATCTCGCGCGCCATCACAACAGGGCTTTCCGGAGCATTCAAGAAGACGTACAAGAGCATGACGCATCCCTATGGGGGCGGTACTGCAAGCAGAAAGATTGTACGGATATTGGAGAACTTGCGCCTGGACGAGAAACTGATGTATAAACAGATACCGCTCTAAGACCATATGCAAAGGCCCTTCTTCCAGGATAATCAGGTGCATTCCACACACAGCGACGGTATATTCACGCTTGAAGAAATACTTGCGTACAATCGCACACACGACCGACTTGATCTCACGATTACCGACCATGTCGACAAGCGCACCGACTGGTTCAACGGGTACGTCAAAAAACTGAAAGTGCTACGGAAAAAATATCCCGAGTTTGAGGTGTGCATCGGTTGCGAAGTGAAGATTCTGGATGACGGGTCGCTCAATACGACAAAAGAGATTTTGGACGCCGCCGAGGTCGTGCTCGGAAGCGTACATCATTTTGATGGGATAAAACAAATGAATCCGCAACAGCTTATGAAGCGCGAATATGAATTGACCAAGCTTCTCGCGAAAAAGAAACGTATAGATATACTCGCCCATCCTTTTAGCATGGGGCACCGCTTTCATAAGAGTAATCCTCCGTCAGCGTGGGTCCGTGAAATATATCGACTGTGTGTTCAGCACAAGATTAAATTTGAATACAATCACAAAAATGCTCCACAGAGCGTTCGCTTATTCGTTAAGGCGCTGGTGGAAAAAGGAGATTTGAAACACCTCTCATTCGGGAGCGATATGCACACCGATTTATGCGAATTAGGCCAATCGGGCTTTGCGATACAGAACACGATTCCCGTATTAGTTACCGGCGCAGGTGCGGGGGTAGGACAGAGCATACTGAAAGCACTGAAACTCTCATCGATGCCGATAAAAATATTGACTACCGACGGCAGTTCGCTTGCGGCCGGTCTCTACACGGCCGATGCCGCGTACCTAGTGCCCATGTATCACGAATCGTCCTACATTCCGCGCATCATCGAGATTTGCAAGAAGGAAAAGGTGCAGCTACTGTTTGCGGGAACTGACGTAGAACTCGAAATCCTCTCGCAAAACGCAAAGAAGATAAAAGTGGAAGCGGGTACCGTCGTGGTGGTGAGCCATGTGCGCGCAGTGCGCATCGCTGACGACAAATGGAAGACTGTGCAGTTCCTCAAGCAAAACGGTTTCCCGTACGCGAAGTCGTGCCTCGAAAAAGACCTGGATACTTTTATGAAGAAAGCCACGTTCCCTCTTATCGTAAAACCGCGCATCGGCGCGCGCTCTATCGGCGTGCATAAGGTTGCCACGAAAGAAGAACTGTTGAAGGCGGTCGCACGCACCCCGAACGCCATCATTCAAGAGTATCTTTCGGATGACAACGCCGAATACACCTGCAGCGGATTTTTTTACCGCGGAGGAAGTTATGGCGTCTTATGCGGGCGGAGGTGGCTGCGCAACGGCGATACATATAAGTCGCTTTTCAAGCGCGACCCGAAGCTTGAAGCGTTCGTCTCCGACGTGGGCAAGAAGCTCGATCTCTTTGGGCCGTGTAATTTCCAGCTCCGCAAAACCAAACGCGGACCGGTCATTTTTGAAATAAACTGTCGTTTTTCGGGCACGACGGGCGCCGTGAGTTATCTGGGCTTTAATGTGGCAAACGCATTGGTGCAAATAGTATGCCTGAAGCGCCCACCATCGATGCTGCATTATAACGAAGCATATATGTTCCGCTATTGGAACGAACTTTTTGCAAGCGAAAAAGAGATAGATACGCTTGCCGCAACAGGGGAGCTTCAAAAACCACAGTCGGGCAAGAATATATTCTAGATTCTCTATGAAATGTCCGGTGTGCCGAGGGATTCGTTTTGAGAAAATCTTCCACCAAAAGAAACTCAAGATCTTTTCCGCACTGCGGAACGTCCCGTTTATAGAAAAGTCTCGTTTTGACGCATCGTTGTATCGATGTAAAAAATGTGGGTTTGTGATGCAAGACCTAACTCCCGCATTAAAGCGATTTCTTACGAATTTTTATAAAAAAGAGGCGTCGTTCTTTACCGCCCCGCCAGCGGCGAGCGTCCCGAGCGCACGGACGAAATTCAATATCGCGTTTCTCAACGCGCACATACACGAACCGGTCAGAAGCGTGCTTGAGATAGGGGCGTATGACGGCTATTTTCTCGATGCCGTGCGGAAGAATTTCCAGGCGAAAGAGGCGATTGGTATTGAAATCATGCAATCAAAAAATAGATTTCCTAAGATACGGCTCATACATGATAGTTACCCCACGTCTGCGGTCGCGGGAAAGAAATTTGACCTCATCATCATTATGAACGTATTGGAACATGTTTTTACCCCGCACGATTTTATGCAAAACCTTGGGAAAAATCTCACTGAAAACGGGAAAATTCTCATAGAGATTCCGAATGAACAGTGGACTTTCGAGTCCGGCATGTTTTCGTACCAGCACCAACACATCAGTTATTTCACTCCCATAACGGTACGCAGATTTCTCGCAAGTTTGGGTTTTACGATTGATGCACTCTACCGCAAAGACCTCGATCGGATACTAATCCTCTGTTCGAAGAACAAACGCCTCGTCCCGCAATACGATTTTGTGGATACCTCCTCTCGCGGTTATAGGAGCCGCAGCCAGGCAGTTTTGAAAAAATTCAAAGCACTCACTATTTCGGGCCGACCGGTCGGGCTTTATGGCGCTTGCACATTCACTCATAATATTTTGCAGGCTACCGACGTTTCTTCTGACGTGGTCATTTTTGATGGAGACAAGAGGAAAGAGGGTACTTATATGTCCGACATAAAAAGACCAGTGCAATCGTGGCAGGCAATCGACCCCTCAAGACTTAAAAAGGTCGTGATAATGCCGCTTGCTTTTACGCGTGAGATTTACAACTTCCTGAACTCTAAAAAAATTCGAACACCGATACGGAAGTTTTTTAATGCTTGACGCACACGGGGAAATCGTACTATGCTCAGTCACTATGAAGTTGTCGAACAACAAAAAGCGGAAAATTATGCCAATTTATGCGCGACCGCATTCTGTTGAAACATCGACCGATAGTTACTTAAAAGTATATTCATCAGCAGATGAGGCAAAAAAGAGATTATTTAATCTCGGTGCTGGCGTCTGGTCACATCCGTTCTGGACCAATGTTGATTTGCCGCCTCAAACAAAGGCCTTTGCGGCTATCCAGTCGCCGTGCATCCACCATGATTTTGTTGCGGAAGCGAAGTTGCCGTTTGCCTCGAATTCAGTTGACTGTTTCTACACGTCACATGTCGTTGAGCACCTTCCCCAAAAGGTGGTGGAGCGGCTGATGCACGAAGTCTTTCGCTGTCTGCGCAAAGGCGGCTGCTTCCGAATCGTGACGGGACCCGATGCCGACACAGACTGGGAGGCACTTTTACGGGGTGATGAGAAATGGTGGTTTGGACTTGATGAGCCAAAGCTTGTCGCTGCACTCGTACGCGACCGAGCACCGATGACGATTTATGATAAATGGTTGTATGAAGTAGCAACGGCACGTTCCCCTTATTCAGACACGCCGTGCGAGAAAAAGTACACGTCAGCCGAGGTCAAGAAGCTCGTTATACGGTATAAGAATAATCCGGATGCACTCCGCGATATGCTGGATAAAGGACTTGCGTTCAGCTACAAGTTTCCGGGAGATCACGTCAGTTGGTGGAATGCCTCAAAACTGAAGAAATTCTTAAAAAAGGCAGGATTCAAAACCGCCTTTCGTTCTGGATACGGACAGAGCGTCTCTCCGTTCATGCGGGATATGCGGTACTTTGACCAGACATTCCCACAAATGTCCGTATATGTAGAAGGAGTCAAGTAAGTGAATGAAACCGCTATACGTTGCGGTCAGTTATAGGCTCTATACAGCATGAAAAAGACTTATCATATGGCACGGCCGCACCTTGCTGGACGCGAGGAGGAGTATGTGCTGCGCGTGTTGCGTTCGGGGATTCTCAGCATAGGTCCGTTTATAGAGAAATTTGAAAAGACCTTCGCCAAAAAAATGGGAACGCGTTATGCTTGCGCTGTCTCAAGCGGCACCGCGGGACTCCATCTCGCCCTCATTGCCGCGGGTATTAAAGAAGGTGATGAGGTCATCACCAGCCCTTTTTCATTCATAGCGTCCGCGAACGCGATCCTCTATGTCCGCGCGAAACCCGTATTTGTGGATGTTGATTCCATGACGGGTAACATTGATGCCGGAAAGATTGAAGCAGCAATTACACGAAAGACGAGGGCAATTCTCCCAGTACATATATTCGGGCAGCCTGCCCAGATGGACGTGATCATGAAAACCGCAAAGAAGCATAAGTTGCGTGTTATCGAAGACGCGTGCGAGTCGCTCGACGCGACGTATAGAGGAAAGAAAGCGGGCACTTTTGGCGATGCCGGCGTCTTTGCATTTTATCCAAACAAGCAAATGACAACAGGGGAGGGAGGAATGATCGTGACGAATGATAAACGAATCGACGAACTATGCCGTAGTCTGCGCAACCAGGGCCGCGCACCCAATATGCAGTGGCTTGACCACAAGTATCTCGGCTACAACTATCGGTTGGATGAGATGAGCGCGGCGGTTGGTCTTGCACAGATGGAGAACATCACCCTCCTCATCAAAAAGCGGCAGCAGCTTGCGAAGTGGTATGGGGAAGAGCTTCAGCGCATCTCTTCTCGTGTAGAAATCCCACACACGGCGCCGCATGCGACACACACTTGGTTCGTTTACGTGATACGCATCAAGAATTCGCGTGTTCGTCGTGATGTGGTCATCGAATCATTGGCAAAGAAGGGAGTACACACCAAACCGTATTTACCCTCTATACACCTCTTCTCGTTCTATAAAGAGCTTTTTGGCTACAAGAAGGGCGACTATCCCATCTCGGAGGGAATAAGTTCCTCTGTCCTGGCGTTGCCGTTCTATATTGGGCTCACTAGACAAGATGTTAAAAGTATAGTAGAAGTATTAGACGCAACACTTCAACACCATGAAAGAATTCAAAAATAAAGTCGTTATCGTCACCGGCGGTACCGGTTCTATCGGTTCGGAAATTGTCCGACAGTTGCTTAAAACTAAAGTCGCTCAAATACGTATCTACAGTCGTGACGAACATAAACAGCATGAACTTGGCCAGGAACTCGGGGGCGATATGCGCCTTCGGTATCTTATCGGTGACGTACGAGACAAGGACCGACTTGATTTCGCCTTTCGAGGGGTCGATATTTGTTTTCACGCTGCGGCACTGAAGCATGTTCCCATATGCGAATACAATCCGTTTGAAGCGGTGAAGACAAATGTTATCGGGACCCAGAATGTCATCGATGTGAGCATAAAACACAATCTTGAAAAGGTGATGGCTATTTCAACCGACAAGGCGGTAAGTCCCGAGTCGGTCTTGGGCGCAAGCAAACTCATGATGGAGCGCCTTATTATCGCGGCAAACATCACGACCGGTCCTTCTCGCACACGGTTTTCTGCAGTCCGGTTCGGTAATGTATTACATTCACGCGGCTCGGTTATTCACCTCTGGCGCAGGCAAATAGAGGCCGGTGGGCCGGTAACGATTACCGACCGCAAAGCACTGCGTTATTTTATGGACATACCTGAAGCGGTGCGGTTCGTTTTCGAAGGAACACTCCTCATGAAAGGAGGGGAGATTTTTGTGCTGAAGATGAAAGAGCGATCTATTGTCGCCTTCGCTGAAGATGTTATAGCAGAATATGCAAACGGTAAGAAGATAAAACTTTCTTTCACTGGTCTACGGCCTGGAGAAAAATTGCGCGAAGCACTCCTCACGGCAGAAGAGGTAAGTCATACACTTGAAATCAAAGATATGTTTATTATTCTCCCGGCCGCGCTTGTTTCTATGGTAAATTCTCTCGGTCCATACGAGTATCCAGGAGCGAAAAAAGCTCGGAGCAATAAGTACGTCTCACGCTAGCAAATGGAAATCGCATCCATACATACCGGTAGCTTTCGCTGCCCTGTGCGGGTTATAGTTACCGCTACGATATGAAAAACACACTGGTAACGCTCTGGCACACCTTTGCACGATACCGCTTGCAGCTCGTGATACTCATTGTGTTCGGATTCCTCGGAGCTCTTCTTGAAGGCATCGGTATCAATGCGGTCATCCCGCTCGTCTCCTTTTTCTCCGGTGCGACGAGCGGACCGACCAATTTTATTTCTCACGCCATTCAGACATTATTTAGTTTCCTTCATATACCATTTAGTTTTCGTTACTTGCTCGGTTTCATCCTCGGCCTGTTCATTCTCCGTGCAGTATCAATGGTGGCATTCGGATACATTCGTGGGAAGATAGGTGCCGATTTTTCGGGTACAGAGAGTGAGGCGATGTTGCAACGGATGCTTCGTGCGTCATGGCCGTTTCTCCTAAAACAGAAACTCGGGACGCTTCAGACGACGCTGGTACGTGATATTCAACGGACAGAAAGTCTCCTGGCGACGGTGGGACAGATTATACAGTCGTTTAGCGGGTTTCTTATGTATGTGGTGGTGGCCATAAACATATCGCCTATTATGACACTCTGTGCGCTCATAGCGGGCGCGATATTGTTACTGCTTGTGCGTCCGCTCATGTCGCGTACACAAGCGACTGGGCGCCTCCTTACCGTGACCGAAAAGAATTATACCCAGTTCTTAGGCGAACATATTATCGGTATGAAAGCGATAAAAGCTACTGGTGTTGAAGAGCGCGCGCTTCATGATGGCAGCATGTTGGTGAGAGAGTTGCGAGCACTCATTATACGTATGGTATTCATTCGATCACTCAGCGGAAGTTTGTTCCAACCCTTCAGTCTGATATTTGTTATCGTGCTTTTTTCTATAACATACTCATTGCCGGGCTTTAATATCATTTCTTTTGCCGCTGCGCTCTATCTGATACAAAAGATTTTTACGTATCTTGAATCGGGGCAAAGTGCACTCCATTCGTTAAGTGAACTCATGCCGTATGCACAAAATGTCGAGAACTTTAAATCCGTCCTTGATGCGCATCGCGAAGTATCAGTCGGCGGAACCATACCGTTTTATTTTGAACGAGAACTCGCGTTCAAGAACGTCTCTTTTTCTTACGAGGGAGGGAAACAAGTCCTCTCTAATGTCGACTTTTCTATTGCGCGGGGAGAGACTATTGGACTTATTGGCCCATCAGGAGCAGGAAAGACTTCGGTTGCCGATTTGGTGTTGCGCTTGTTCAAACCGACCGCAGGCGGGATAGTAATAGATGGAAAACCGATTTCTGATATTTCTATTGAATCGTGGCGCCGCAATGTTGGCTATGTTGCACAAGAGGTATTTCTACTCAACACAAGCATTGAAGACAATATCCGCTTCTACCGTCCCGATCTCTCAAAGGAAGCGGTTGTCGCTGCCGCAAAGCAAGCAAATATTTATGATTTCATTATGGGGTTGCCGGAGGGTTTTGAGACGATAACCGGTGACCGCGGTGTGATGCTTTCAGGAGGGCAACGCCAGCGCATAGCACTTGCCCGCGCTCTTGCCGACAAACCCTCGCTTCTCATTCTTGATGAAGCGACGAGCGCGCTTGATACAGAGTCGGAGAAGCTCATACAAGCGTCAATCCATGCATTGCACGGTTCGGTGACGGTACTTATCATTGCACATCGTTTAAGCACGATAGAACACACCGACCGTTTGCTTGTGCTCGAGGACGGCCGTCTTGTTGAGCAGGGAACACCGCGCGCGCTGATGGAGAACAAGAACTCTTATTTTTATCAGGCAACGCGCGGACGATCCTAAGTGTTATTCTGAAAGTTCATGGCATATACGAACCGCTCAATAGTATTTGCGATCGTAAGCGTTTTCATACTCGTATACAGCGCACTGTATGCGCTCACCTTGTATTCGGTTCATCAAAACGGATTCAGTTCCGAACATTTCATCGTCGGTAGCCCAGGAGGGGACGGATCTCAATACATATTGCTTGCCCACACGCTTTTAGAGAATGGGCGTTTTTCTTTCGGTCCTACCGAGCCGCCGGACACCTTTCGTACGCCGGGGTACCCCTTTTTCATCGCACTGATGCTCTTTTTGACAGGCTCCATCATCTTTATGCCGATAGGGCAGATTATTCTGACGGCGTGTTCGGTGGCACTCATCTTCCTCGTTGGTGCGCGATTTTTCAATCGCGGTATCGGTCTTGCGGCCGCAGTTCTTTTTGCGCTCGACCCGTATTTGTCCATGGTCATGTTCCTGTCCGCGAGCGACACACTTTTTGTCTTCGTTCTGCTTCTAAGCATATACGTGCTTACCGTGCCCGAACGGCTCGGTCTTTCTCGTGCATTTTGTGGCGGTGTGCTCATAGGTATGTTGGCGCTCGTCCGGCCGATAGGTCTCTATATCTTTCCCCTCATTGTGCTGTGGCTTCTTTGGGAGGGGCGAGGAGAGTGGAAGCGGGCATTGCAGACAATGGCACTCTTTCTTATCGGGATGGGTCTTGTCGTAGTGCCGTGGATGGCGCGGAATTATGCTCATTACGGCTCCGCGTCCATTTCTTCCATCGGTGCATATAACCTACTGTTCTATAACCTCACTGATTTTGAGCATGAGCGAACCGGTATCTCCAAAAACGCGGTCCAAGTTGCTATGTTGAAGCAAATGAATGCGACCAGCACCGATCCGTTACTGTCGCTTGCATTCTCGGGCCGAGAGAAAAGTGTTGCACGTACGTATCTTGAGGCGCACCCGTTTCAGTACGCTGCGTATCATCTCTACAAGACCATCCCGTTCTATATCGGGAGCAGTATCGATGCCGCAACGGAAGCGCTCCACGGACGTGGCGTTCTGCAGGGAGCGCTTCCGCTTGATGTCAACGTAACGTTCCTCATTCTGCAAGGAAATTATCGTACGGCGCTCGCCGCATTGACCGACAGCCTCCCTTCCCTCATTGAGAGATTTATGTGGCTTCTCTTATGTCTCGCGTCATTTGGGATTACCTACAGTGCCCTCCACCGAAGATCTGCGAATACCTCGGTCATACTGCTGTTTTTTGGGCTCATTGTTGCTTTTGGTATTTTGACCGGACCAGTGTCCTATGCACGATATCGGTTGCCTGCAGAACCATTCATTTTCATTCTTGGTATCGCGGGCATCCTATCTGCTGCGCGATATCTAAAGGGATTACGTTTTTCTCACGACCGCCAGTACTGAAACGCCAAATGGAAAGTTCACAAAGCGCAACACTGACAACTCGCTCCGGAATACGGCATAGAGCAGACTGTTTACGAGGGGATTGTTGAGCTCGGTTTCGGAATTCGAGTGTAAGGGGATAATTCGATTCAGTAGACGCCATAGGGCAATGGGAGGGAAGAGGAAGGTGTTGAAATAGGAAAATCGAATAGGGAGAAAATTGGCAGCAGTCAACTTTGCGCGCAGTTCCTGGCGTGTGTATCGCCGGTAGTGTTCACTAAATACATCTGTTGAACCCCACAAAAACATAAATGCGGGGACAAAGAGAATCGCAATCCCGCCGGGCTTTAATACGCGCTTAATTTCCTCGATCGCTTTTTTGTCGTCTGAAACATGCTCAATAACATCGAGAGCCACAACAAGGTCAAACGTAGCGTCGGGATAGGCGATATTCGTAACGCTCCCCACACGCACTTGTTCGACACCTCGTTCCCTGCAAAAGGCTACCGCGCGAGGTGAGACGTCTATCCCATGCGCGTCCCCATAGGGAGAGAGTTCCGAGAGGAGTGCCCCGGTACCGCAGCCCATATCAAGAATGCGCAGGGGTGCTTTATTCAGAAAATAAGTCTGAATGAGTGTGTGTACCATTTCGCGCCTCACACGATACCACCAATGGGATTTTTCAAGCTGATAGATTGTATCGTGATACACGTCCTTCATATACTGGTTGCATGGTAGTGTAATAAGATTCATCATCTATGTCCACTTTCTGGCAAGTAGTTCGTTTTGTTACCACCGGCTCTTTGGCGACTCTCGTGTATCTTGCATTCTCCTATTTTCTTAAAAGTATACTCGGGGTACATTATCTGCTCACGGTAGTCATTGCCTATGTGGTGGGGGTTGCTTTTAACTTCACGGTACAAAAAATATGGTCGTTCCAAGAAAAGACAATACATCGGGTGCATTTGCAAATAGCACAGTTTATACAATGGGCCCTCACCTCTCTAGTGTGTAATCTCGTCCTTGTCTCCTTTATGGTTGAAACGATGCGTATTTGGTATCTCTATGCGCAGGCCATTGCGACACTCATCGTCGCGGTCGCGTCATATTTCGTGTACCGTTTTATTTTCCGGTCTTAACTTTCCTCACTAAAATATCGTAGCTGTACTCCTCTTTTACCACTGTGTACTGTTCAAGATAGGGTTGTGCTTCAGTAAGTTTGCTCGGATGCATAATGACGATATCGGGGACACCGTTCTCCAGTTGCACAAGTTGTTCCTGCCCCGCGGTCCATATAACTCCATCTGCAAAATACTGCCAGTACGTATCGTACTGTAAGAATGGAACAACGGCCGGTACATCAAATACGAAAACGCGTGTTTTTGCATCGAGTGCTCCAAAATCTCGCTCTAGGTTACTGGTGAGCTCTGACTGCGAGGCGCGTGATATCCACGAATGAGAAACCAGATAATAGCATTGTAACAACACAAAAAGACTCACGAGCGCTACCATGAGATGGTGTTCGTATTTCTTCAGCTTGTCGATGTACGAGAGCAGCACAGCGAGGACCGTCCCGATGGCGGAAGGCAAGAAAAAAAGAGTAACAACATCAGCGGTAAAAAAGTAGCGATACCAGCCGGGAGTGCGCAGATAAGAAAGCATCACCAACACAGTGAAGAAGAACGCACAAGCTTCCGCATACGAAATGGCCTGTCTTTTTAGCTTTCGAATAACGAGCGCCAGAGTCCAAAGCGCAATGATACCAAGTGTATAAAGTGGTGTCGGCTCTGTGAAAAATCGCAGGAAATTCTTCCACATAACATCTGGGAGATTTGTGAGATGGTATGGATTTGCATAAAAGGAAAGGATGCCAGCGATTGAATCAGTAAGTGAAAATTGTGTCAGTAGCCACAGAATGACCGGCAAAGAAGAAGCACCAAGGAACCAAGGAAAGATAGTCCCAATTGAAGGCAGAGGTCGTCGATGGAAAAGAAATGTGCCACAAAGCGCAACCGGGACTATGAGAAAAAGCGGTTTCGTAACCGTCGTGAGGCCTAAGAATATACCGGTCGCTATGGCGTACCGAATATTTTTAAAATCAGACTCCTCGAGTTTTTGGAGAAAAAGAAGGAAAAGGAGTAAAAAAGAAAGGCCAGGCACCTCACCAAGTACGTTCTTTCCGTTCCCGTAGAGCGAGGAAAAAGTCGCCACAAAGAAACCCCCTGCAAGTGCATACCATCTGTTTTGAAGACGCGTGAGCAGACATATCCCTGTGGCAATGAGTAAGAATATGAAAAGAACTGCCACCGCACGCGCGGTAACAATGTTGACACCGAAGAGATAAAAACTTGCTGCCACCGGCACGGTTACCGGAAAGCCAGACGATATGTACGCCGCCGACACAAATTCGCCCGGTGCAAGCTGAAGCCCCATAACTCCATGCAAGGCAATATTTTCTGCAACCTGCAGGATCATTCCTTCGTCGTACCATGTGGGGGGGCTTTCGCTCAGACGGTAGAGCGAAAAGAAAGCGACAAGAGAAAAGAGTACGAGCAAAAGCGCGTACGGTACGTATTTTTGACCCACAACACTCGCGGACATGACGTCTCAATCCTAACACAATAAACAAGCTGTCAAGAAATAGCCGTAGAGCAAGGAAGGTGTATACTATGAGAGTACTGATTACCCAATAACTCGTAGGACGAAGGTATGAAAAAATATTTCTATTCACTCGGTGCTCTCACGCTTGCGCTCAATGTAGGCGCGCTCCCGGCGGTATCAGGTGTCCCATCGGTACCGGTTCAGGTCAGCATACCCGACATCGAACAAGATTTTGATGATATACGAGTTGGGAATGTGCGAGTGAGTTCGGACGGGCAGAACGGTACAAACGTGCGGGTAGGAGACGTACAGGTAACTTCGGATGAACGAGGTGGTTCGAAAGTGAGAGTAGGAGATATAGAGATACGTGCGGGTGGGGAGGACGACTCGATTACGGTCGGAGGTATGAAATTTGAACTTGAAAGGAATGTAACTTCAGTGTTTTCGTTTGATGATTTGAAGCAGTCGATGGAACAGCGCAAACAAGAACTCGAGGACGAATTGGCGAGCACGACGTCCCAGACTCAAGATATTCTAGAAGGTGCAAATCAGGTGCGTCTTGCAGTGCACGCACTTCTTGCATCGAAGGATATGCTTGGCGGTATCGGGCAGCAAGTATCGCAGATTGCGCAACAAATGAACGATTCAGTGGCTACGACGACGAACGCCGAGACGAAGATACAGTCGCGCAGTTTCTTTTCCAATCTTTTGTTCGGTGGTGACCGTGGTGCTGCAGATACGATTTCGAAGGAAGTTACAAAGGGTCAAGAAAATATTACCAAGCTTACTGAACTCCTCAACCAAACGAATGTCTCTACAGAGGTGCAGACAACGCTCGAGGCACAGATAAATGCACTGCGAGTAGAGCAGGAACGTCTTCAGGACCTCGCGAAGAAAGAAAAAAGTCGTTGGGGAATCTTTAGTTGGCGCTTCTTCTAGTCATGAATAGCATGGTATAGTTGTCCCAATCATGCATAACGAGGGGACGGTAGGGCAGATGGCGAGATGGGTGGCGCTTGGGGCGCTTTTCCTCATTCCGGTCATGCCGTTTATTGTTGCGAACTCCTTCTTTTTCCCCTTTATAACCGGTAAGGCGTTCTACTTCCGTATCTTGGTTGAAATAGCGGTTGCGGCATGGGTGGTTCTCCTCTTTCTTAACAAGGAATATCGTCCGCGCTTCTCCTGGATTGGTGCGGCGGTACTCGCCTTTGTCGTATGGATGTTTATTGCGGATGCATTCGCGATAAATGCGGCAAAAGCGTTTTGGAGCAATTTTGAACGTATGGAGGGCTGGATGCTTCTTGTGCATCTTCTCGGTTTCTTTTTCGCCGCAAGCGCAGTATTGCGAGTAGAAAGAAAGTGGCGCGCTTGGTTCCTCACCTCTCTTGCGGTGTCAGTCGTTCTTTCGGGGTACGCGCTTCTGCAGCTCACCGGTTCTCTTGCTATCCATCAGGGATCTGTTCGTGTAGACGCGTCGCTTGGTAACTCGGCTTATTTTGCCGTGTATCTGTTGTTCAATGTGTTCATCGCGCTCTGGCTTTCCTTGACCTCGAAATCTCCTTGGCTCAAATGGTCCTTACTCGCACTTGCGGTTATAGAGGCAGTACTCATCTTCTTCACAGAGACACGAGGTACGGTGCTCGGGTTGGTGGGAGCGCTTATGCTCGCGGCGTTTCTTACAGCGCTCACGGCAGGGAAACATATGCGGCGATTTGCAGCGGCGGCATTTGTCCTCCTCCTCATCCTGACGACTGGTTTCTATGCTTTCCGCAACTCGTCGTTCATCCAGGATAATCATACACTTCAGCGTATTGCCTCTATTTCGCTCAATGATGGCGCAACGCGTTTTGCTATTTGGCGAATGGCTTTTCGGGGAGCGCTCGAACGCCCGCTCACCGGTTGGGGACAGGAAGGATTTAATTATATTTTCAACAAGTATTACGACCCGTCACTGTATCATCAGGAACCGTGGTTTGATCGGGCGCACAATGCATTTATCGATTGGCTCACCGCAGGAGGGTTGCCAGCTTTTGTTTTGTATCTCTCGCTTTTCGGCACCGCACTCACGCTCTTATGGAAGAGTCCCGAACTTTCACGTCCGGAGCGTATTGTACTTACCGCTGCTTTAGTCGGATATGCATTTCACAACATCTTCGTTTTCGACAACCTCTTTTCTTATGTGTATTTCTTTGCCATACTCGCGCTTATCGATTCGCAGGTCGCACGACCTATTCCGAGATTTGAATCTGCACCCGAACTTAGCGCTACGGATGGAGCGACAACCGTTCTTCCCGTTGTTACCGTTGTTGCGGCCGCACTTATCTGGTACATCAATATTCCCGGGATACAAGTGGCAACCAAACTTATCACGGCAATTTCTCCTTCGAGTATGGGCGTTACCGCGAACATTGCGGCGTTTGAGAATCTCGTCGCTCACCCGGCTTTTGCCGTTCAAGAAATCCGTGAACAACTCATCTCATTCGCCGCTTCGGCCGCGCAGAGTCCACAGGTAACCAATGAACAGAAGCAGCAGATAGTCTTGCTTGCGTTAAACGAGATGCAAAAGCAAGTTGATACCTACCCGCTCGATGCGCGTGAGCAGTTACAGCTCGCGTATCTGTATCGTACTATCGGAGACAGTGCGAACGCACTCAAATACATTAAAACCGCAGGATCTCTCGCGCCGAAAAAAGAAGATATTTTAATTCAGGCAGGAGCGATTGAGTGGGACATGGGTAACCTGAAAGCAGCACAAACGAATTTCAATACCGCCTATGCCCTTGCCCCACAATTCGAAGATCTTGCGGAATACGCCGCCGCCGGTAACTTCGCGGCTGGCGACGTGACGGCTGCCGAAAAGATTCTGCTCGATGTGTACGGTACACTAAATGTGAGCAGCGACGTTCTCGCTGTTGCATATTACCGGACAAAGGACTGGCCGCGCCTTATTGCTATGTGGAAGATGCGCACGAGCAAAACCGATGCAACTGCGCAAGCTTGGTTCTCGCTCGCGGCCGCTTATTATACGTCGGGGGACAAAGCGAATGCCATCAAAACGATTACTATCGCTATCGAAAAGTATCCAGATGCGGCGGCCTCTGGCGCGGAGGCACTCAAGCAGATACGGGAGCAATGAAATTACAGGAACACGTCTCACTCGCGCCACTCACGACACTCGGCGTTGGCGGAGAAGCGCGGTTCTTCGTCGAAGCAGAAACTACACAAGACGTCATAGACGCGCTCGACTACGCGCGGGAACGCTCGCTCTCGGTATTCGTGCTCGGAGGCGGTTCAAATATTGTTATTGCCGACGAAGGAGTTATGGGCTTAGTACTTCTGGTGCGCATACCGGGTATTGTATGTGATGTGCAGAGTAACCACGTACGCATAACAGTCGGTGCGGGTGTTGAGTGGGACGAACTCGTTGCGTATACGGTCTCGCATGGATTTATCGGTCTCGAGTGTCTTTCCGGAATTCCCGGTACGGTCGGCGGTGCGGTCGTTGCAAATCTTGGGGCATACGGAGCGCAGTGCAGTGACACCTTCGTAAGTGCAGAGGTACTGATGTGCGACGACAAGACGCATACGTTGCACACATTCAAGAATGAGGATTGCGACTTTTCCTACCACGACAGTATGTTTGGTCATATGCCGGGGAAATATCTCGTACTGAAGGCAACATTTGCACTGTCGACGACAGGCACGTCGCGCCTCTCCTACAAGGACAATCGTTTTGATCTAAACAAACTCACTGCAAAGATTGGTCATGAACCGACTCCTGCGGATGTTCGCGCGGCGGTGCTCACTATGCGTGAAGAGAAGGGAGTTCTCCGAAGCTCCTACAGGAGTGCGGGCTCCTTCTTTCATATGCCGTTCGTGTCGTCGGAGAGTTATACACAGCTTATGGCGCAAACGCGAGAGTTGGATAGTGCAAAAGAAGAGCGATTACGCCCATGGGCGTGGAAACAGGCGGACGGTACCTACAAAATTGCCCCTGGATTTTTGCTTGAATACACCGAATTTCAGAAAGGATACGTGCATGGAGCGGCGGGAATCTCGCCGAAGCACACACTCTCGATAATCAATGTGGGCGGCGCACGCGCAGAAGAAATTGCGGCGCTTGCACGCGATATGCAGAGAGAGGTTGAGAAATTGTTCGGCATCCACCTTGAACGTGAAGTTGAATACGTCGGGAATGTAGAGCGTGTAAAATAATTTTGAGAAAGTTATCCACACTTCATATTTTTTTCTCACACAAAAAGTTTTTCTCGCGCGATAATACATTACAGAACGTCTGCACACGAAAAATATTTCGTACACGGACGGGTCGACATATCAACCCTCATCTTTAATTCGCAACCACCATGGCAAAGAAAAAGGCTGCTAAGAAGCGCAAGGCCGCAAAAAAGCGCGCATAGTTTTGTAAAAAGAAAAAACCGCCCTCTCGGGCGGTTTTTTCTTTTCGTGCTTTGGATTTCAAACTTTGCTATACTCTATGTCAATGCTTGGGCTTTCCCGCCTCTTTTCTTCTAACCAATCTGCCGCCTTTCTTCGGGCTGCGGCGCCTATCGTGGCGTCCATACGCAGGCATTCAGAGGTCTTGGAAGGCCTTTCCGACGAGTCGGTGCGCGCACGGTTTTCTGAAATTCGTATCCATGCGTCAAAAGCCAGTACGCCGCCAGAAACGGACCTTTCCGAGGTGTTTGCACTGGTCCGCGAAGCAGCACGGCGGACACTTCGCCAGCCGCATTTCGACGTACAACTCATCGGCGGACTCGCGCTCCTACGCGGAAAGATCGCCGAGATGCGTACCGGTGAAGGCAAAACACTTGTTGCGACCCTGCCGGCGACGTTCCATGCGCTTTCGGGGAAAGGAGTACAGGTTGTTACGGTGAATGATTATCTCGCCCGTCGCGATGCGGCATGGATGGGGCAGGTATATCAGTATCTCGGTCTTACGGTTGGTGTCGTGACGTCTGCCGGTGCGTATCGATACGATGCGTCACACGTCGCTACACAGGAAGACAGGGAGCGTGATGTCGCCGGTTCATTTAAGGTGTTTTATGACTACTTACGTCCAGCGACCAAGCACGACGCGTATGCCGCTGACGTTACGTATGTTACTAACAACGAACTCGGATTTGATTATCTCCGTGACAACACCGCGTATGATGCTTCGCAGATTGTACAGCGCGGCCACCATTTCGCCATCGTCGACGAAGTCGACTCAATCTTGATAGATGAGGCACGTACGCCGCTCATTATCTCCGGACCCGCCGGCGACTCCCAAAACCTTTACGAACGCTTTGCCGGTATCGTTCGTACTATGAAGGAGAGTGAGGATTATACGATCGATGAGAAGCAAAAAGCCATCCAAATCACCGAAGAGGGAATGCGAAAGGCCGAAATAGCGCTTGGGCTCGAGAATCTGTACACCGAGGGCGGGGTGAAATACGCCCATCACCTTGAGACGGCAGTACGCGCGAAAGCATTATTTCAGCAGGACAAAGAATATGTAGTGCGCGACAATGAGATTGTCATTGTCGATGAATTTACGGGGCGGCTTCAACCCGGGCGTCGCTGGTCGGAAGGTCTTCACCAAGCCATCGAGGCGAAGGAGGGAGTGAAAGTGCAGGAGGAGACGCGTACCTACGCCACGGTGACGTTTCAGAACTTGTTCCGTATGTATACGGGGCTTGCCGGCATGACGGGCACTGCGCTCTCCTCAGAGGAGGAATTTTATACCGTGTACGGGCTTGACGTCGTCGTGGTGCCGACTAATAAACCATCAGCCCGCAAGGACTTTGATGACCTTATTTTTCAGACCGCAGCAGGAAAGTACCGTGCGGTCGCGCGCGCGGTGAAGGAGCGGCATACGAAAGGACAGCCGGTTCTCGTTGGCACGGTTTCCATTGAAGACAATGAATTGGTCAGTACCTTTCTGAATGATGCGGGCGTGCCGCATGAAGTATTGAACGCGAAGAATCATGAACGGGAAGGTGAGATTATTGCCGAGGCAGGTTCGGTGGGGCGCGTAACGGTGGCAACGAACCTCGCGGGGCGCGGCGTTGACATTAAGCTCGGTGGCGCGCTCGCGACTCTAGAACAACGAACAACAGTTCTTGAGAGAGGGGGACTTGCGGTAATCGGCACCGAGCGGCACGACGCGCGCCGCATCGACAACCAGCTCCGCGGACGCTCGGGTCGTCAAGGGGATCCTGGTGAGACGCGATTTTACGTGTCGCTTGAGGATAAATTGATGCGCGTTTTTGCCGCAGAGACATTGAAAAAAGTAATGGGACGTTTCGGCATCCCAGAAGATGAGCCTATAGAGAGTGCGATGATTACTCGGTCACTCGAGACTGCACAGGGCAGGATTGAAGGGTTCAACTTTGACTCTCGCAAGCAAGTGCTCGCCTATGACGACGTGATGAACACCCAGCGTCTCGCCATTTATGCGCGCCGCCGTGCCGCGTTGCAGGGAAGTAGTGGGGAGGTGGAGATGCTCATACGAGATTTGCTTGGCGATGGAGAAACAGCAAATGCGGCGTTTGAAGCAAAGAAAGCCAAGTTTGGCGAGGCTTTCGTCCCGCATTTGCGACGCCTTCTCTTGCAAGTAATCGATACCTTCTGGCTCGAGCATCTTGAGACAATGGACTATCTTCGCCGCTCTGTTTCCTTGCGGGCGTACGGCCAGCGAGATCCGCTCATCGAGTATCGTCGTGAAGGGCTCCAGCGTTTTCGGCAGCTTGAAGAAAATATCAAAGTTGCCGTTGCAGAAGCGCTTCCACGTCTCCAAAACACGGACGATACTCGCGTTCGCGCAGAACAAGAGAAGACACGCGCAGCGCTTGTCGCCGCAGGGAAGGAGGAAGGTGCCGCTCCGGCGCCGCTTAAAAAGGCAGCGGGGTACGGCCGCAATGATATAGTCACGCTCAAGAAAGGCGACGAGACGAAAACACTCAAATTTAAAAAAGCGGAAATCTTTTTATCACAAGGGTGGGAGATTGCACACGAAGCATAGTATGGCATTTGTTGATGAAGCGAAGATATATGCGGAGTCGGGGAAAGGCGGCGACGGCGTCATTCGTTGGCTGCGCACTAAGGAGACTGCTCGCGGTGGACCTTCTGGCGGCGACGGTGGGAAGGGTGGTGACGTTATTCTTGTTGGGGTACGTGATTTGGCAGCACTCGCGCAGTATCGGTATGAGAAAAAATTTCATGCAGAAAATGGCGAAGCCGGTAAAGGTGAATTGAAACGCGGCGCAAATGGCGAACCGATGCTTCTGAAAGTACCCGTAGGCACATTTGCACGTGTGGTTCAGACTGGTGAGGAATATGAAATTACCAAAGAGGACGAACAGATTCTTCTTTTTCGCGGAGGGTATGGTGGTCTTGGCAATGCGCGATTCAAGAGTTCTACCAATCAGAATCCCTTCCAACAAACCGTTGGGAAAAAAGGGAAGGGTGGGGATATCGAACTGACCCTTAAAATTATTGCTGATGCGGGGCTTATCGGTCTACCAAACGCAGGCAAGTCCTCACTCTTGAACGCGCTTACCCGGGCGAAGTCAAAAGTCGGTTCCTATCCCTTCACAACGCTCGAGCCGAATCTCGGAGAATTCTATGGTCACATACTTGCTGACATACCAGGACTTATCGAAGGAGCCTCGTCAGGGCGAGGTCTCGGTATTAAATTTTTGAAACATGTTGAAAGGACAGGAATCCTATTACATCTTGTCTCGGCAGACCAAGATGACCCACTCGCGGCCTATAGGGAAGTACGGAAGGAAATAGAGTTGTTTAGGCATGGACTCGATTCAAAACGGGAAATCGTTATCCTGTCCAAAATAGACCTTATTTCGCAAGATACATGGGAAACCAAAGCTAAGCTTTTAGCCCGCGAGACCGGTAGGGAAGTACTCCCAGTATCAGTAAAAGATCCCGAATCCCTCAAGAAATTTTCAGATCAACTTTCAAATATCTTCAAGAAGTAGTATTCTTTGGGAATCATGTATCGTCCCACCATCGGTCTTGAGATTCATGCAGAACTCTCAACCAAGACCAAGATGTTCTGTAACTCGGCGAATGATCCCGACGAGTCGCGGCCTAATGTGAATATATGCCCAATTTGTCTCGCGCATCCTGGGACGCTGCCGGTCATTAACCGAGAAGCGGTCCGACATATGCTACGCGTTGGTACTGCAATTGGCGGTACGATTGCAGATTTTAGCGAATTCGATCGCAAGAGTTATTTTTATCCCGACATTCCAAAGGGGTATCAGATTAGTCAGTATGAACATCCGCTCGTCGTGGGAGGAATGCTTGCAGGGGTTGCGATTACGCGCGTGCATCTTGAAGAAGATACGGCGCGCTCAATACACCTGTCTGCGCAGGCAGGAAAGAGTCTTGTCGATTTTAATCGTGCCGGCATCCCTCTTATGGAACTGGTGACTGAACCGGTTATTCCTGATGCAGAAACGGCAGGTCGCTTTGCACGAGAACTGCAGCTCCTCTTGCGTACGCTCCGTGCAAGTGAGGCTAATCTTGAGAAAGGGGAGATGCGAATAGAAGCGAATGTTTCGGTCTCATCTACTGAAGGAAAGTTTGGCACGAAAGTAGAAGTGAAAAATCTCAATTCATTTCGCTCTGTCGAGCGGGCTATTGCATTTGAGATACAACGTCAAACCGCGCTCATTGAGAAAGGAGGGAAGGTAGTTCAGGAAACGCGTGGGTGGGACGAATCGAAACAAGAAACCTTTCATCAGCGATTTAAAGAAGGAAGCGCCGACTACCGATACTTCCCAGAACCGGATCTTCCAAAACTTTTTCTTTCTGACATTCCAGAATTCTCGCACGAGGCGATTCGCGCGTCACTGCCAGAATTGCCATGGGAGCGCCGTGAGCGATACGTGAAGATGTATTCACTTAAAGAAAGTGATGTTGCATATCTTTGTGCAACACCGGAACGAGCGTCATTTTTTGATGCGGTCGCTTCTGCTCTCCATACGGATATAAAACTCACCGCACTCGCTGCAAATTACATTGTGTCCGATCTCGCCGGCATATATGCGAAGCGTGAAGGAGAGGAATACACAACACTTGATCCCGCTGCATTTTCAAAACTTATTCAGCTGGTCAATTCGCACACGCTCTCTTCTCGCGGTGCAAAGGACACATTACTCATCTGGATTGAAAAAGGTGGAGATCCGGAAGTAATTGCAAAAGAGCATCATCTCATACAGATTCATGATTCTGTCGCACTGGGTGCGGTGGTCGACGCTGTACTTGCTCAGGAGGGGAAAGCAGTCCAAGAGTATAAAAACGGGAAGCTCTCAACACTTCAGTATCTGGTAGGGAAGGCTATGAAGGAGAGTCGTGGAGCAGGGAATCCTCTTGAGTTGCAGAAATTGATAACAGAGAAAATCGGCTAGACGCAATCCACACCTCTTCCTTCCCAGCCGAGATATGGTTATACTGTAGGGATGGATGAGCTAATTATAGGAGAGAAAAAATATATATCGTCAAAGCAAGCGGCAAAAGTAACTGGATACGCAAAGGATTATATAGGTCAGTTATGTCGCGAGGGACGAGTCTCGGCTCGTCTTGTGGGCCGTAGTTGGTATGTGCTTGAATCTGCCCTTCACGATCATCGTTTCGGTGAACCGAAAGAGGCGTCGGTGCGTTCTGCACAGGCGACACCTATGAAATCCGTATCTGGGTGGGAATCTCCTCGCTATGTAGCAGCTAATGCTGAAGTTCTTCCGTCTATAAATCGTTTAGAAACTACCAATGAAGAAGAGGAAGGAGGAACCTCACAACGTCTCCAAGACACTTGGCAAGCATGGTTCGACAGATTTGACAGTGTCGTCAATACAGCAAATGCTGGGAGGGTGGGAGCCGGAGAACTAGTAGAAGAGGAGGAAAAAGGGATATCAGTCGAACAGAAAGAAGTATCCATCCCTATCCATACCATTTATCGTGAGCCACAGTATCAACAGCTTGAAGAATCGATGCCACAGTCCCAAATTGAGTCACTGGGAGGGGAGTCGAATAAATTAGATAAAGACCAGGAAAGAAACGAAAGAGGGCATAATGGGCCACAAAGAGTCTTTAGAACGATACAGATAGCCGGAGTGCTCTTCGCAGGCGTTATGATTACCCTAGCGACATTTGGAAGTGGTTATTTAGACAAATATATAATCTCGAATAGCCAAGCAAGTATAATTGCTGGAATAATTCTCTATAATAAATAGTGTATTTATTGGTTTTCTTGTCTTGGCAATACAAGATTATCATTCGATGATAAATATTCTACAGAAATTCAGACATATCTATAGTAAATCTATTAAACAAATTTATAGTGTAAGAGGAGAAAATTGAGTTGATTAGATCGTTTCGAGGATAGCATTCACTATTGTCCTAACATATATCTTATGTGTGAATAATAGAGTTTAGTACCCTATGTTAACTATAAAGTCGATTAGTATTAATGCTAAATATAGTATAAAAATTTACAGATTCTCCGGAATATGTAAGTAAATACTACGTTGTTCGGTTATCCGGCTATATATATCTAATAATAATGTATTGCGATAAATAAAAGCGTTTCGATCCATTATTTCCCGACAATCTTTAACTCCAATCTTCCTCCAAAGACGTTTTTTGATTATATTTTTGATTTTTAGTGTCATTTTTATCAATTTTTGACAGAAATTTTTGACTTCTAGACCATCCCACGCGGAAGTCTTATTTGGTTCTGATAATTATCCCCATATTCATTTTATTTTTCTGTAGGAGGTGCCAGAAACATAAGTTATTATTTAGTTAATTCGGTTATCCGACATGGATCCTTCTCTTAACGAAAATCTGATTACGACAAAGTATGCTGGAGAACTTTCTGGCTACACTTCTGATTATGTATCACGTCTCTTACGTTCAGGAAAAATTGCAGGAAAAAGAATCGGACGGAATTGGTTAGTAGAAAGAGAATCGTTCGTACGTTTTCTCGATATACAAGGAAATCACAATGTGGATCGCGCACGGACACTCGCCAGCGACCGCGCGGAGGAATATCGAGCACATCGGTCGCTTCTACATCGCGCGACGAAATCATTGACAGCATCTCCTTCGGTGTCGAAGCCGGCTACTACCGATGGAAGTAGCCCCTTTTCAGAAATACCTACATGGGGTATCGCATCAGGTATTTCAGTAGGAAAATTCGGTTCACACATAATGGCGCTCACGGCTAGTTTTCTGATAGTCGGCTCGAGTGCACTGGTGGTGCATACCCCAGTAGTTTCAGCGTTTGCAATGGACACGGGAGAAGTTGTCCTTGATGTCCTTTACGGATTTGGTGAGACATTTGGTGATATCCAATCGGACATTGCTTCAAGAATCGATGGAGCGAAAGATGAAATGTCAACCGTGTCATCTCGTGTTGCATCGCGTGCTGTACTCGCATCTTTAGATACCGTGTCGCCGCTTCTCACACAACCGGATTTTTCTCCACCGCAAATAGCGGTTACCGATACTCAACGCATCCGTGTCGCATCAGAATTTGGAAATGAAGCTTCTCAAGCAACTTCAGTCGCACCGATGTTTACTGTCGATGATGCACAAGCATTTGCGCTACAGACATATGCACTCATAAGTTCTCCAACACGCGCAGTGAATGCATTTATGCATGCGTATGTTGCTCTTGGAGAACAAATGTACATCGCCATTACGTCTTCATTTACCGCATACGATTCACTCATTAAGAAATCAGGAGTGCAAACGCTCGCACTCGCAGGTACAACTCGAGATGTACTTGCGCACGCACCAGAATTAATCACGCGAATGAATCTTGCACTTGGAGAATCGGTCATCAAGGCAACGCATACCGCAATACAAGCAGACGTATCACTCGCATACGGAACCGCAGCCGCCGCACCAGCAAGCGCGCAGGTTGTAACCGCGTTCATCGGAAACACTGGTGATGTGCTCGCACGCGCTACCGCTCACACCGCAGTAGAAACAGCAGCTCGCACCGCATTTATTCTACGCGGTTTCGGTGATGGGTTGTATGAGGGTACAAAGAGTATTCAAGACGTGCTGTATACCACAGGACCGCTTCTCGCGAACCTGCCGACGACCATTGAAAATGCATATCTCGGTATATTCGGCAAAAGTGCGCTTGCCCTCCAGAGCCTAAAAAGTGAAATAGGGCTTGCGTTTAACTCAATTAGCACCGAACTACAGTCCAATACACAGCTTGCCGCGGTACTTGCCGCCGTACAGCCCGTGCTTGCTCCGGGTGAACGGCTCGCGCTTGCCGTATATGAATCAGTCCAAGCCCTTTTTGATTCTGCAACCAATACGCTTGCCACAATCATTGCACCATCACCGATTATCATACTGCCGAACGTTCCATCACGATTCTTCGCGATTGCAACGTCATCTGAATTTGCTCCCTCACCGTTTCTCTCCGGAGATAATGAGTCGACAACTACTCCGTACATAACGGTTGTGCAAGGCGTTTCGTCGGACTACATGAATCAGTCGCTTGCGTCATTTCGTTCTGACATACTCACAACAGTTGCTGGTTTGGTGCAGCCAGTGAGTAATCAGACTGGAACGAATTCAAACACAATCCAGTATGTAAACATGATTCAAGATTTGACGAATCTCATCGTGCGTAATGGCGACTTCCGTGGCGGAACATTTGATAATGCCACTAGAATTTCTGCGACCGGTGGCAACTTCACTAGCCTCACGGGCGGTACAACAAACCTTGGTGCGACGACAATTAACGGGTCTCTCATCGTTAATGGCGTCTTAATCACTGGTAGTAGTGCTGGTAATGTTGCGACTTCTACCGCTGAGTTAGCGGGAAATCTTCCGTATTGGACATCGACCGCGGGGACGCCCGCCGCGCTCGGAAGCGCGGCGAACCTGAATTGGAACAACAGCATTTCGCTCCTCTCTGTTGTTGGCAATGCTTCAACAACGCAACTCACCGCAACAAGCTCTGTCTATCTCGCGACACTTGGTGGCCGCGTCGGCATCGGTACTACCACCCCCGCTGTTGCGCTCGATATCTACGCAACTGATGCTATTCGCCTACCGGTCGGCTCCACCGTACAGAGACCGACAACAGGCGGTACTGGCTTTGTTCGATACAACATCACCACGCATCAGTTCGAAGGATATGGCGACAACAGTGTCTGGCAAGGTCTTGGTGGTGTGATTGATGCTGATCAAGACACATACATTACTGCCGACACCAACAACACAGACGAGGATACACTCCGCCTATTCACTTTCGGGAATCAGCGTATGACAATCGCCAACACCGGCAACGTCGGCATCGGGACGACGAGCCCTTACGCCCTCCTCTCGCTCGCCGGCTCCTCCGGCGGTACAAGCAATCTCTTCGCACTCTCTACCTCCACTGCCGCATTTGCGACAACAACCGCACTCACTATCGACCAGAACGGCAACCTCGCACTTTTGAACGGCGCGAATCTTGCTGTTGGCGGTAACCTCACGGTCACGGGCACGACTGCGCAGACTGGACTCACTACTTTCAGCAACGGATTTATCTCGAACGCTTCTTCCACCATCACAAGCGGTCTCTTCACAATGTCTGGAGGTGCCTCCACCACCCAATTCACCACCACCGGCAATACGTATCTCGCCACTCTCGGTGGCAACGTCGGTATCGGCACCACCTCGCCTTCAGCTACGCTCAGCGTACACGGCACGGGATATTTCAGCGGCTCTGCATTTTTCGGTGGCGCAATCACTGCCACCTCAACACTGAATGTCTCTGGTCTCACCACACTCGGCTACGCTTCGACCACACAAATCAGTTCAACTGGTTTTGCATACTTTGCAACCAGCGGCGGTAATGTCGGCATTGGAACAACGAGTCCAGGGCAAAAACTTTCAGTAGCGGGAGATGTGCTTGGAAATAATTTCATTGGTTCTTATTTCACTGCTACTTCTTCTATTGCTACCTCGACCTTTGCCGGCGGCTTCGCCGCCGGCACC